>JAAZLD010000151.1 GCA_012799495.1 Desulfitobacterium sp.
CGAGCAGGACCTTTCGCTACTACTTGATCCACAGGTTTTTTAAGGATCTTTTCGTTTGTAACAGTTTTTTCAACTATTTTATTATTCTTTTGAACATAATTATAGGTTACTTCTTTTTCTCCATCAGCTCCAGCTTTTCTGACCTTTGTCTTGCCGCTAGCCAGAGAGTAGTCTGTTTTCGAAATAACATCAAAAGGAATAACCTCAACATCAGTTCGTGTTCCCTCGAAAACCACGGTTAAGTATGGGCTAACTTTCTCAATGTTAAGAACATCTCCAGGCTTAATTATGCTATCGATGGTATTCCCTGGATTAGCCGCTATGACATCATCTGTAAGAAGATTTTTTTTGCGAGCAATGAGCCACCAAGAATCATTTTTTTCCACTACATACTCTTCTCGTTGAACATAACCTTCTTTGAGCATAGCCAAAGCTTGATCAAAATCCGTGATTTCTTCTGGTAGCACTTCTACATCTGTAAGGGTTATATCTTCTTCAAAGGAAACAGAAGTAATCTTGTTTGTTTCATTTTCTTCAATAAAGTGATTTTGGTAAGCTTCTAGGAGCCTATCAACATCCTCTTTTTCTGGTAATACAAAAAGAGAATTATCTCCAACCTTTACTTCAACCCCTTCAATATAGTAAGATAGTTTGCTTTTTAGAGCACTTTTACTTAAGGGTTGATAGTTGTTTTCCACACGGACTGGATTAAATGTTATTTCATCATGAGTTTTGGCTGACTCCCCATAGGGAGCACCTATTTCTTTTAAAATTTCATCTAGAAGTTTTTGACCCTTATCTTCATTCTCCACAATGCCGATTTCCTCACCATTCACGAGGACATAAGCTGCAGGAGCGGTAGAACCGTAATAATAGCCCCCTCCACCTAAAACTAAAAAAGCAGTTAAAGCTCCACCGATTACAATGGGAGATTTCCAAAGTGGTCTTTTAATATCAAATGGTAACTTAATATTTAACTTGTGGATTCTGTCCAGTAAGGGTTTAATACCCTTTTTATTTTCTGGCTCCATCCCTTACCTCCTAATTTAACTCACAGAATTAAGCGAATTTACTTAGATAAATACGCTATTTAATGAACTGCATTTAATGGACTTTATAAAAACCATATACATTATATAGGATGTATGTGAACAATCTGTGAAAATTTCTAAAACTTTTTCTATCCCTATAAAAATTTACCCTATTCCCACAGGTTTCGACTTAATTCTTCAATCCTTTTTCTTCGTTTTTCAGTCTCGGATTGATCAATGCGATACTCAGTCCCAACCTGGATGATAACATCTCCTTCTTTGGCTTCTAAAGGAAGGGCTTCTCGAGGGATATTCACAAATTTCCTATTTTCCTTCTCTACGACCGCATAATCTCCTTCAAAGCGATCTATAATTCCCCTCATCTATCAAACTCCTTTCCAAAATGGATTAGGACTTTAGTACTATAGGACTATTTTATAGGTTTTAGTTTAAAATGCCAAGACCTATCCCTAAAGTATATTAATTCCACTAGAAAATGGACTGTGTTACCACAGTCCATATTTATCCAATTATTTAAATGCAGGTCCTGCATCTTTGATATTAGAAGCGATTCCAGGGAATTTTTCGAAGTTTTTAATAAAACTTAAAGCCAATTCACGGGCATTTTGATCATAGGCATCTTTATCTTCCCAAGTATTGCGAGGATTGAGAATTTCACTTGGGACCCCTTCCACCCGTTCAGGCATATTTAAGCCGAAAATTGGATCTGGTGTAAAGTTTGCCTCCTCTAAAGAACCATTTAAGGCCGCTGTGATCATAGCCCGAGTATATTGTAACTTAATCCGCTGTCCAACTCCATAGGGTCCACCTTGCCATCCAGTATTTACTAGATAAACCCTTGTTTGATGTTTATCAATTTTTTCCCCTAACATTTCAGCGTAAACATGAGGTGCTAAAGGTAAGAAAGGTGCACCAAAGCATGTGGAAAATGTAGCAGAAGGCTCGGTGATCCCCCGCTCTGTTCCTGCCAACTTGGAAGTATAGCCAGATAAAAAGTGATACATGGCTTGCTCTTTAGTAAGTTTTGCGATAGGAGGTAATACACCAAAGGCGTCAGCAGTAAGGAAGACGATTACCTTCGGATGTCCACCCACACTTGGAATCACAGCTCCATCAATATAGTGAATGGGATAAGCTGCTCGCGTATTTTCAGTTAAGGAACCATCACTATAATCTGGTACTCTGGTCTTCGGGTCTAGAACAACATTTTCAATAACGGTACCAAAACGAATAGCATCCCAAATTTGAGGTTCTTTTTCTTGGGAAAGGTCGATGCATTTTGCATAACAACCACCTTCAAAGTTAAAGACACCATCCTTGGACCAACCATGCTCATCATCCCCGATCAAATTACGCTGGGGATCAGCAGAAAGGGTGGTTTTCCCTGTACCAGATAGACCAAAGAATAATGCCACATCCCCATCTTTGCCCACATTTGCTGAGCAATGCATGGGAAGTACTTCTTTAAAAGGTAGGTAGTAATTCATTACGCTGAAGAGGGATTTTTTCATTTCACCGGCATAATGAGTACCACCAATCAAGATAACCCGTTCTTCAAAAGAGCAAATAATAAAAGCTTCGGAATTTGTACCATGAATCTGAGGGTCAGCTTTAAAGCCGGGAACCCCATAAACAGTAAATTCCGGCTCATGGTCTGTTAATTCATCTTCCGTTGGTCGGACAAAAAGTTGGTGCACAAAAAGATTTTGCCAAGCGAATTCATTGATAACCCGAATAGGTAGTCGGTATTTTTTATCAGCACCGACAAAGCCATCAAAAACAAAATGTTCTTTTTCCTCGATATAATTCTTAACTTCAGCAAAAAGTTTAGCGAACTTTTCAGAAGAGATAGGTCTATTTACATCACCCCAATGGATATGTTTCCGAATAGAGGGCTCGTCCACAATGAACTTATCAAAGGGTGAACGACCTGTATACTTTCCCGTACGCACAGAAAAAGCTCCGGTTGAAGAAAGGATCCCCTCACCACGCCGAAGGGCCATTTCGACTAATTCCGGAACTTGAAGATTGTAATGGATTTTCTGACTCATGATACTACTCCTTTGCCATATATCCTTTATCGTTAAATATACATTATACAGTAAACAAACTATATACAATCTCCATTATATCAGTCTCTTACAGAAAGTGAACACCTATTTTCTCTATCTTCCTCATTATATCCAAATTGTCCAATAGAAAAGCCCCCTTTGAGCTAAACAGAAACACTAACTGTTTGCCTCAAGGGGGCTTAATTATCGATTATTTATTTTTGTTACTTTACTGAGCAGCATAATAGTTAATTAAACTACCATGGAGAATAATATCTCGCTCATCTTTGGTTAATGATTGTAATTGTAATTTGATTTCTTTGGCTCCCGCAGAAGTTAAAAGCTTGGCAGTTACTTCAGTATCTCCATTTTTAACGCTCTCGCGAATACCGGAAATAACTACAAGATCATCTACTTGGAAAGCTACATCAGGATCATCTTCCCAAGTGAAAGGTAACATACCCCAGTTGA
>JAAZLD010000152.1 GCA_012799495.1 Desulfitobacterium sp.
AACTTGGGAAGAATACCTTTCCTACTTACCGTGGCTTAGCCATTCTTCGAGCCATTACTGGGAATGTTGATGTGATGGGAGGATCTCATCTGTCAGTAATGCCGGATTTTATTCCGGAAGTGGAGCTGGAATTAAGTACGGAGTTCGCAGCCACTAATCCCCAATCTATTTCCCAAGAAAAACTCAAGCTCCAATCCTATGGAGGATACGCTAAACTCCGAGAACTGACTATGAAACACAATAAACAACTACCTATGCGCTATTTGACCTCGGCCCATCCAAATCGGGTTTGGAAGGCTATGCTTACAGGAGAACCTTATCCTATCCGTTCTATGATAGTTATGGGCTCGAATCCCCTTCTTACTCAAGCGGATACGAAATTAGTCTATGAAGCCTTAAAAAGCTTAGATCTTTTGATCGTTTTAGAACTTTTTGAAACTCCCACTTCCATGTTGGCGGACTATGTCTTGCCAAGTGCAGGAGTTTTAGAACGACCGGTTATGGAAACAAATGCCGGAGTATCTAACATTGCTTATGGGGGAGACAAAGCTGTTGAGCCTTACTATGAACGGCGCCCCGATTATTACTTTTTTAAAGAGTTGGGGGCTCGTTTAGGCCAAGAGAAAGATTGGCCTTGGGAAACTTACACTGATGCTTTAGCAGCTTCCTTAGAACCAACAGGTTATGATTGGGATATTTATCGTGAGTATGGTTTATATACAGCTGAAAATGAATACCAAAAATACGAAAAAGTTAATGAAAATGGAGAAGTTAATGGTTTTGCCACTAAGACTGGAAAAGTTGAGATTTACAGCGAATTTCTCAAAGATTTAGGAGAAGATCCTTTACCAAAACCTCAAATTCTACCGGAAAAGGACGAAAAGTTCCCCTTGACCATGATCAGCGGCGCTAGACACCAACCTTATTATGCCTCTAGCTATCACCAATTAGAGAGATTCCGGAAAATACATCCTCATCCTATTGTGGAAATGAGTCCAGAAACAGGTAAGAAACTAGGCCTGAAAGAAGGAGAATATGTAGAAGTGGAGACTGAGCGAGGAAAAGCTCGCTTTATGACCAAGATTATCACCATGTGTGATGATGTAGTTAGTGTAGAATATGGTTGGTGGCATCCGGAAATGAAGGCAGCCGAACCAGAATTAGGTGGCTTATGGCTATCCAACGCCAATATCCTTACTAATGGAGATTTTGAAACCTCGGACCCCCTAGTAGGGACCTGGACCTATAATGGTATCCCTTGTCGAGTAAATAAAATTTGAGTTAAGATTGTTAGACGTAAATCAAGATTTTATCACTGAGATAGTGAAGGGGAAACATTAAAACTCAAATCTCCATACTAGTGTTTGAACAAGTTAATGTAGAAATTTGAACTTCTTCAGGGAATCTCTTAGAATAATGTTAGACCTTCTTTATATATTCGGACTTTGAATAGTTACTATTCAAAGTCCTTTTGCAAATTAATCTTAGGGTTTCTTTTTCTTTATGTGTTAGGAGAATGTAAATTTTGTTTCTATAATTTTGTTCCTATGAAATTTTTTTGCTATAGGGGCAGGTTGAAGATAAGAAATGTGCCTGTGAGCTAATGAAGGTGGGAAAATAAATGGAGTCAAGGGAAGGGCTAAAGTGGAAAGAAATTATCCGTGAGCTAGCATACCAGTCTGGTTTTGTGGCAGTAGGATTTACAAACTCAGAGCCTATAGCAGGACTTGAGGAATTTTTAGCAAAACGAAATGCTTTAGGATATAATACTCCCTTTGAAAAAAGTGAATTTTCCTCAAGGGTTGATCCTAAGGCGATTTGGTCTGCCTGTAAAACTGTAGTGACTCTAGCCTATCCCTTACCTTTGACTAAAAAACCTCAAGAAGGGGAAGGAGTTTTAGCCCGCTCAGCTGTGGGAGAAGATTACCATCGTGTTTTAAAAAAAGCCTTAGAAAAGCTCATCACTTCCATGAATGAAGTAGGGTGGGAGGGAGAAAGTCAACTTCAAGTAGATACAGGACCCCTTAATGAACGAGCTTTTGCAGTAAGAGCAGGTCTAGGCTGGATCGGCAAGAATCAGCAGCTTATTATCCCTAAAGTAGGGTCTTTTGTAGCACTAGCTTTGATGCTTTTAGATCGGGAATTACCTCCCGACAAGGCTCCTCATGCTAATCAATTAGAAAATAAATGTGGAGAATGTACTCGTTGTATAGAAGTATGTCCCCCTCAAATCCTAGGCCAGAAGAACTTTCAAGCTAATAAATGTCTCTCTTACCTAACTCAAAGTAAAGAGCCTTTAACTAGGGCGCAAACAGCTCTAATAGGCACTCGCATCTTCGGTTGCGACACATGTCAAGAAGCTTGTCCCCATAATCAGCCTTTTTTGAAAAGGGAACTGGAGCATTTAACAGAAGATGTAAATCAAGCCAAGATTGAACGAGACGAATTGCCAAATAATGAAGATGAATTCCTTGAAGAGGGATTGTATAGGGATTCAGAGGGATTGCATAGAGGTACAGGGGAAATCCTTTCGCAGACAAGGAAAGAGTCACTAAGTAGAGGTGTTGACCTCTGGCAAACCCTTAATCTTACTAAAAGCACCTTTAACCAAGAGTGGAGGAATAGTGCTGCCGGGTGGAGGGGGAAAGGAGTCCTCCAGAGAAACGCCTATCTTGCCTTATGTAATCTCAAGGATCCGAGGGGGGAAGAGTGGATTCGTCGGAGAAAGGAAGAAGATACCTTGGGTAATTCAAAAATTTGGGTTATAATAGAGTGATGTTTAAACTCAGATTCTGAAAGGATATGTCTATATATGCTAAATATTGTATTAGTTGAACCAGAGATTCCACCTAATACCGGTAATGTAGCTAGATTATGTGTTGTAACTG
>JAAZLD010000153.1 GCA_012799495.1 Desulfitobacterium sp.
CTCCGTGAATCATAAGCGATGACAACACCTCGTTTTTTTCCTTCTTCCCCATATTCCTTTATGTAATCTGCCAAACCTTGAGTTACTTTCCGAACTACATAAATATTCATTCGGTTAGTTCCTGCTCCTAGAATACCTCTTAACCCACCGGTACCAAATTCCAAATCCATATAGAACCGTTCTTCAATCTCTTTGGGATCAGTAAGACTTTCTAATTCCAAACGAGTTTTTTCATCAAAATATGGATCTTTAAGCCAATACTCATAACGTTCCATATACATCCTTTTATTTGCCCCCTCAAATCTTCATATACCTATAATCCTATTTTCTTTTCTAAAAATAATGACTCCTATATCTTCCTATATAAGATTAAAGTTTCGCTAAAGCTAGAACCTTTTCCTCTACCTCGGTGAAAGCTGTAGGATGCTCATTGATTTCTCCAGCCTTATCGATTTTTTTATAGCCACATGTCCCCATAAATTTTATATCTAATACATGATAAAGGTTTTTTACAGACCTCTCTGCACAGTCAAAAAGATCTGGAAAATTCGTCCCACCTGCCGATAAAAAGATTCCATTACGAGATTTCTTTGGCCCTTCCGGAAAAAGGGGCTTTTTCAAGACATATTTCCAGGCCCAAAAAGGTTGCATACGATCGATTACTGATTTCATTTGTCCATTGATTCCCATAAAAAAGATGGGAGCTGCCACAATCACTCGATCAGCAGCTAATAACCTCTCCTGGAGATATTCAATATCATCTTTTTGAATACATTTTCCGGTTTTTGTACATGCATTACAACCTAAGCATGGTGAATAATCCAATTCTCGGATTTTTATAAGTTCTGTAGAGTAGCCTTCATTCTGCAAAGTTTCCAGAGCATGGATTAACAGTCGATCTGTATTGCCGTTAGGACGGGGACTCCCTGCTATACCCAAAATATGAACACTCACTTTTGATCACCCTCATTATTAAAATTAGGTATTTAAGTCAAACCCAAATAATTTTCAAATTTTAAAACTCAATAGGTTAAGATTCTATTACTGGTAAATAAGCAATCATCTCGTACTGTATATCAGTAGGGCTCAACCCCTGTTGTGTTAAATAAGCAGTTAAGTAGTCCTTTGGTTGATTAAGTAAGTTAAGGTCTCCCTTGCTAAAGGATAGGATCCAAGAAATTAACTTTTCCGCCTCCTGCCAATTACTAACCCAGGCATCTAAGAGGAGTTCCCCAGGACCTAAGAAAAGTGCTCCTGAGGAACCATCATTATTAAGCCATGCTTCTAAAGGAGCAAAACTCCGCAAATAGCTTTCCCGACGTTGCCATGGTGGTTTGAATCCTCCTACATTACGGGCCAAAAAATATTCATCCAGGGAGACTTTCCTCAAAAAAACCCCCTTTTTTCTTGGCTTTAATGATAAATCTTCCCCCTTATAACGAAAAAGCAGGAGTTCTCGCTGAATCTGGAAACCAAGCTTACTATATACTCTTATAGCATGATTATTTTCCAGGACTTCTAAGGTGACCTTCACCATATCCAGTTCTTGGGCCTTTTCCAGTTGTTTTCTAAACAAATCGGTAAAGAGATTATTTCCTCTATATAAAGGGTCAATACAAGCACCAGCCACCCAACCTTCTAGCCCGTCTACAGCTAGGAATGAAAAACCCACAATTTCTCCATTATCCTTCAGACTCATGGAATGTGCTAAATCGATTTTACATTTTTCAATCCAAGCTTCCATCTGGTGTTCTCTGAACTTAGTTGCATAGGGATAGCCTTCCCAGCAACGATTCCAGGCCTTGGTTAATTCCTCTGTACTTACCCCTTCTAAAGTTGCAAGGTTCATAAGCTACACCCTATTTTTTAGATTCTAGTTTCAGGACATGCGGGTTGACACAGTGGGGAGGTTGCCCCCCTTTTAGCCTTTGTAGGAGATTCTCAGCTGCTAATTGAGCCATGCCACGACGGGTCTTAATGGTGGCACTACCAATATGAGGTAAGGTAATGCAATTAGGTAACTTCAATAAAGGATGATCTAGGGGGATAGGTTCTTCCTCAAAAACATCTAGCCCTGCTGCATAAATCTCCTGATTAACTAAGGCCTCGTATAGAGCCTTTTCATCTACAATACCACCACGAGCTGTATTTATGAGGATCCCCGTTTTTTTCATTAAGGTGAGTTCCCTTTTACCGATTAAGTTATGTGTTTCTGGAGTGTAGGGAGTCAAGATACAAACATAATCACTCTCTGCTAAAAGGTCCTCTAATTCACAGAATTGGGCAGCATACTTCTCCTCAACATCCGGCTTGGGACTTCGATTATAATACAAAATTTTCATATCAAAGCCCTTAGCCCGTTTAGCAACCGCTTCTCCTATACGCCCCATACCTATAATACCGATGGTGGCCCCATAAATATCCTGACCAGTCAAAAGCATAGGAGACCAAGTTTTCCATTTTCCTTGTCTTAAAAACTGGGAAGCTTCTTCAAGACGCCGAGCAGTCATCATCAAGAGAGCAAAAGTCAAGTCTGCTGTAGTTTCTGTAAGGATCCCAGGAGTATTGGTTACTAAGACTCCTTTCTTGGTAGCTTCTTCTACATCGATATTGTTATAACCTACAGCCATATTGCTGATTATTTTCAACTTTGGTGCCTTCTCTATAAGTTCAGCATCAATATTTTCAGTAAGTAGAGTAAGAACCCCATCCACATCTTGAATTTCTTTCTCTAAAACTTTCCTTGGAACTGGTATGTCCTCTTTAGGCCATACCTTCAATTCACATTCATTGGCGATGGTTTCTAAAATATCCTCTGGTAACAACCGTGTTACATATACCTTGGGCTTCAGATTAATCCCTCCCTCAAAATTATGAAGAAATATTTACGAGACTGAGGCTGAATTATGTTTACTTTACCATAGTCAAAAGATATTGCAAAGAGCGCCCATAAGGGGCGCCCATAGATAGATTATAGATAGATTTATTTTAGAAGATTACTCCCAGAGCAATC
>JAAZLD010000019.1 GCA_012799495.1 Desulfitobacterium sp.
AGTATGGCATGCGGAATTATGCTGATATGGCTCATGTTTTAGCAGCTGTACGGTTAGCTATGGGTTATGACGTAATCGGAAACTGCACACATGAACCTAATTTGCTTGGGCCAATGGCCGGAGCCACCTTATTATGGGCTGAGTCCGGTTCAAATCCCCGAGATACGAAGGAAGATACTACCCGGAGCCTCTCAGTAGAAAATCTCCGGGAGATGTATCTGGAAAGTGGTTGGGAAGTTCTGGAAGGTCCTTCCGCTATGTACGCAGCTAAGTAATCCACAACTGATTTTGTAGATAGTGAATAAGGTCAGTCAGCAGATTTTGCTAATAATGTAAAGGATGATTTATATGCAAAAAAGGATTTATACAGCCCTTATCCTTGTGCTTGCCTTGACTGTACTCCTTACTGGATGTGGAGGAAGCACAAGCACCGTTGAATTTGATGAAGATGCTTCCTTCGAAACCTTGGTTTCCCAAGCTGAAGGAGCAACTGTCACCTTTTATGGTTGGGGCGGTAATGAAGATAATAACAAATGGATCGATACTGTCCTGGCACCTACTGTCAAAGAAAAGTATGGCATTACCTTGAAACGGATGCCCATGGATATTGAAGAAGTGATGTCCAAACTGTTCAATGAAAAACAAGCTAACCTTGAAAAAGGTACAATCGATATGATCTGGATCAACGGCGAAAACTTCTTCACAGCCAAAGAAAACAACTTGCTCTTTGGTCCTGTAACACCATATCTGCCCAATTTTGAAAAATATGTTGACGGTGAGGCGGAGGATATCCGTTTAGACTATGGCTATCCAACGGATGGCTATGAATCACCTTACGGACGCTGCCAGTTTGTCTTAATCAATGATCAGGCACATACTCCTGAACAACCTCTTAACACTAGTGAATTTTTGGAATATGCCAAAAAATATAAAGGAAAAGTAACTTACCCGGCATTACCGGATTTTACCGGAAGAACATTTGTGATCAATACTATCTATGACATTGTTGGTTATGAGCAATTTATAGATATGGAACCGGATAAAGAAACAGTCAAAAAGGCAATTGAGCCAGCACTGGAATATTTGCGGGAATTGAATCAATACCTTTGGAATGAAGGAAAGACCTTCCCTGCCACCCTGGCCCAGATGGATCAAATGTTTGCCGATGGTGAGCTGGTAATGTCCATGAGCTGTTATCCTTATACCATTGCTTCCCAGATCGAAAATGGAATCTACCCGGAAACGGCTGTTTCCTTTCAGTTTGAAAATGGTATGACAGCGGACACGGACTATATTGGGGTTGCGGCTAACTCACCCAATAAACAGGCTGCATTAGTGGTTATGAATGAGATCCTCTCCCCAGAAATGCAAGCTGCCCGCTATGAAGATGTTAAGATTGTCCCTGTCCTGGATTTTAATAAGCTTTCTGATGCTGAAAGGGACCTCTTTGACAGTGTGGATATTGGCAAGGGGATCATCCCTCTGGAAGAACTCAATGAGAATAAGCTCCCCCAATTGTCTGCTAAACTAATACCGATCGTTGAAGAAATTTGGTTAGAGGAAGTTGTGGGCAAATGAGTAAAAAACCTATCTCCTCCTCCTGCCGGTGATTTTTTTGAGTTTGATTTTTATAGTGGGCATCCTTTACGGGTTAATCCAGAGTTTTGGCATCATTCCTTCTCTGGGGATGAAAGGGCCCACATTGAAATACTATCAGGAGCTCTTCACCCGTTAAGAGCTCCTTTCCTCCATCGGTATGCGCCTTTATATTGCTTTTGTTTCCTCCACCCTGGCCACCATCCATGTATATGGAAAGGGGTTGGGTAGTTCTCGAAAGTCCTGCTGCAATGTACGTAGCAACGTAACTTACAATTGTTTTTGCGGATAGTGAATAGAGGAAATGAGAATTAGTAGAAAAAAAGAAAGGATGATAAAAGTGAAAAGGTGGATTCATACTGCTCTTATCCTTGTGCTTGCGTTTACAGTACTCCTTACAGGGTGTGGAAATAAAGCAACTACCGCTGAGTTTGACGAAGATGCTTCCTTTGAGACTTTGGTTTCCCAAGCTGAGGGAACAACTGTCACCTTTTATGGTTGGGGCGGTAACGAAGAAAATAACAAATGGATCGATACGGTCCTGGCCCCTACGGTCAAAGAAAAGTATGGTATTACCTTGAAGCGGATGCCCATGGATATTGAAGAAGTTATGTCCAAACTTTTCAATGAAAAACAAGCTAACCTTGAAAAAGGCACTATCGATATGATCTGGATTAACGGCGAAAACTTCTTCACAGCCAAAGAGAATAACTTGCTTTTTGGCCCTGTAACACCCTATCTGCCTAATTTCGAAAAATATGTTGACGGTGAAGCTGACGAAATACTTTATGATTATGGTTATCCGACTGATGGCTATGAATCCCCTTATGGCTGTTGGCAATTTGTTTTAATCAATGATAGTGCAGTTACTCCTGAACAGCCCAAAAATACTGCGGAGCTTTTGGAATATGCTAAAAAAAATCAAGGAAAATTAACCTATCCTGCACTACCTGACTTTACTGGCAGGAATTTTGTGGTCAATGTTATTTATGATCTTGTAGGACATGAAAAGTTTATTGGTATGGAAGCAGATAAAGCAACAGTAAAGGAAGCAATTGAGCCAGCTCTTGAGTATTTGCGAGAATTGAATCAATACCTTTGGAGTGAAGGAAAGACCTTCCCTGCTACCTTAGCTCAACTGGATCAAATGTTTGCCGATGGTGAGCTAGTAATGACTATGAGTAGTTACCCCTGTGTAATTGCTTCCTCTATTGAAAATGGAATCTATCCTGATACTGCTACATCCTTCGTATTTGAAAATGGTATGAATGGAAGCTCCGATTTCGTCGCTCTTGCTGCTAATTCACCTAATAAACAAGCTGCACTAGTGGTTATGAATGAGATCCTGTCCCCAGAAATGCAAGCTAGTCGCTATGAAAAAGTGAAGATTACCCCTGTCCTTGATTTTAGCAAGCTTACAGATTCTGAAAAGGAACTTTTCGACAAGGTGGATTTAGGTAAAGGAATTCTACCCCTTGAAGAACTTAATGAGAAGAAGTTACCTCAAATGCATGCTAAACTAATACCTATCGTTGAAGAAATTTGGTTAGAGGAAGTTGTGGGCAAATGAGTAAAAAACCCTATCTCCTCCTCCTGCCGGTGATCTTTCTGAGTTTGATTTTTATAGTGGGCATTCTTTACGGGTTGATCCAGAGTTTTGGCATCATTCCTTCTCTGGGGATGAAAGTGCCTACGTTGAAATACTATCAGGAGCTTTTCACCCGTCCAGAGCTCCTTTCCTCCATCGGTATGAGCCTTTATATTGCTTTTGTTTCCTCCATCCTGGCCACTATCCTGGGTGTACTCATCTGTTCCCTGCTGGTGCTCACTGGCAAAGGGAAAGGGAAGGTCATGCACTTGGTCAAAATCCCCATTGCCATTCCCCATATAGTAGTGGCCATGTTTGTAATGCTGATTTTTGCTCAGAGCGGTCTATTAGCACGGGTTCTCTTTAACCTCGGCCTCCTTGAATCCCCCAATGCCTTTCCAACCCTCTTGTACTCACAAAACGGTATCGGGATTATTCTAGCCTATCTCTGGAAGGAGATCCCTTTTGTCATATTTTTCGTTATTACAATAATGGCCAATATCAATACCAGTTTGGGAGAAGCGGCGGAAAATCTCGGTGCTTCCCGGTGGCGGGCTTTTATTGACATTACTTTACCTCTAAGTATGCCTTCCATAAAGAATGCTTTCTTAATTATTTTCGCCTACAACTTTGGGGCTTATGAACTCCCTTACCTCTTAGGTGCCACAGCCCCTCGGGCTATTCCAGTTCAAGCCTATATCGAATATATTCATCCTGATTTACTCCACCGGCCTTACGCCATGGCTTTAAATGGTATTATGTTTCTTGTCTCCTTTATTATCGTGTTAATCTATCATCGGACTGTGCAAAGAAATCCTAATTAGATGTAGATTCGGATATGAAGATGATTTGATTAGAACAGAAAATAATTATAGGGATATGAGATGAAACTGATTAGAAAAATTATGATGATCGTGTTATGAAGAAGATTAGGCAAAAAAGCTGATTAGGCAATATAGAGGATTTGGCAATAAAGAAAGATTAGGCAATTAGGACGATTAGAAATGATTAAATATGAAAAACGATTAGGGTATGAAATATGAAAAAGCGTAAAAATATCTTACCAAAACTCCTTATCTATGCTTTTATATTCACTATTCTCTTTCCCCTGGCACTTACGGCAGTCTGGGCTTTTGTCGGACGGTGGCCTTGGCCCCGGCTCCTGCCCCAAAGTTTTTCTTTACGGGGAATAGAAGAAATCTTCGGAGGCTATTCCGGGGCCTTCCAGACTCTTGGCTCAAGCATTCTCCTTTCGGCAGTAGTGGCTATCTTGGCAGTTATTGTGGGAACTATGACAGCTAGGGCACTGGTCTTATATGATTTTCCCGGGAAATCCCTTATCCAGTTCAGTACCATCCTGCCCATTATTATCCCTAGTACTGTTTTTGCCATGGGCACCCATGTTTTATTTATTAAGGTGGGACTGGCTGATAATGTTCTGGGGGTTATTATCGTTCACTTGATTTGCTCATTACCCTATACCGTCAAAATTATGACAGATGTTACAGCAGCCTTTGGTGGGAAGCTAGAGGAGCAGGCAGCAGTCTTAGGGGCTGACTCTAGGCAAATAATGAAAGAAGTTACCCTCCCGGCCCTGATGCCAGGCCTTGTTTCCTCAGCCTGTATGGCTTATATTATTTCCTTTGGCCAGTATTTTGTGACCCTGATCATCGGGGGCGGTAATGTAAAAACCTTTACTTTAATTATGGTACCTTACCTGCAAAGCGGTGACCGGATCATTGCTTCAGCCTATAGTATAGTCTTTATATTATCGACTTTACTGGTGTTTATAATCTTTGAACTTGCGGTGCGTAGATTTAAAACGGATGAAAACCACTACTATTTCGTATGAGGAGTGTTTTCCTTTGGTGTTAAAATTAGTCGGTATTTCTGTAGCAATTAAAGGTAAATCCATCTTGGAAGAAATAAATTTAGAAGTGAAGGAAGGGGAATTTATTTCCCTTCTCGGTCCATCTGGCTGCGGCAAAAGCACACTTCTCAAAACAATTGCCGGCCTCTTAACCCAGCAGAGTGGGGATGTTTTAATGGGCCAAAAAAATGTTAATGATCTTCCTGCTAATGAGCGGGGGGCTGTTATTGTCTTTCAGGATCTGCGCCTCTTTCCCAATATGACTATCGCAGAAAATGTGGCCTTTCCTTTAAAATTAAAAGGGGTTCCTAAGGCCGAGCGGCTTGCTAAGGCTAAAGAACTTTTAGAAAGGGTTCAGCTTGCCGGGTATGAAAAAAGGAAAACCAGCGAGATGTCTGGTGGACAACTCCAGCGAGTGGCATTAGCTAGGGCAATGGCAGCTAATCCCCGGATTCTTCTCTTAGACGAACCTTTTTCCAGCTTGGACGAGAGTCTCCGCCAAGATATGCGCCGTCTTGTTCTTGACCTCCATAAGGAATTTGGCATGACCACAGTCCTGGTCACCCACGACCAGGAGGAAGCCCTCATGATGTCCGACAAAGTTGCAGTGATGATGGAAGGCAGACTTATTCAATATGACACACCCCAGGTGATTTACGACCAGCCGGCAAGTGTGGCTGTGGCAGATTTTTTTGGTGGGGGTAATTATATTAGCGGAAAAGTTCAAGGAAATACTTTCTATAGTAACCAGGTATCCTTTCCTTTGGACAAGCCTGATGGGGACTACTTAGCTCTATTCCGACCATCCACTTTGGGATTAGTCCCTAAGAAGAGAGGCTATCATATTACAGAGATGAATTACCTAGGTGGCATGTGGGATCTGAAAGTGGAAGGCCAGGGAAGGGTATTTTCTGTGAGAAAAGTAGGTGAGCACCCTTACAAAATCGGAGATGAAACTGGTCTTGAATTTGATATATCTAGGGCGATAATCTTTAATAAGTCTCAGTGAGCCACAGGAGGCAGGAGTGAGCCAGGGGGACAAAAAAGTCATGGTCCATCCACTATGGGATGAACCATGACTTTTTATATATAAAGGTAAGTGAAGGATTACTATTTGTATCGAAAAGTGTGAGAGTTCATGAATGTTAAGGTAGGAATTTAGCATTATTATTTTACAGCCTTGCTAAGAGCGTCGTTTACTGCGTTAGTGAAACCTTCCATAGTGCGTGTAGCACCTGAAACTGCGTCAATCTTAGTAGATTGGTTAGCAATTACCGCATCGATATAGGTGGGGAAGGCCGCACCGCCGATGTTTTCCGTTTCTTTATGCTCATCAACAGTAATGGCTGTGATTTTACCATCGGAGATTGTCACAGTTACTTTAATATCATCTCCAAAAATACCAGGACTAGCTCCTTGGTAGGTGCCATCTTTCCAGTTACCGCTGGAACCAACATCTAGTTGTTTCTCAAGGACGGTGGTACCGGACTCAGTAAGTTGTTTTGTACCTCCAGGTTGGGCAGCCGCGTGTTTTCCGGCTAAACGGCCAAAGGTGTAGCAGCGGCCTAGGGAAAGACCTGTAGCGTGGAAAGGATAGTCTACTCCACCGTAGAATTGGCCACCAAGGTTACCTACACAGTAGAGTCCTTCGATAGGCTCTTTCTTTTCGTTTAGAGCTTGGCCATGGCCATTTGTATAAACTCCGGAGCAAAGAGCGGAGACCCGAAGGTGACGACGGATGCCGTAGAAAGGAGGTTTCTTAATGGCATTCATCCACTTTTTGTCCTTACCAAAGTCTTCGTCCACACCTTTTTCGCAGAGTTCGTTATAGCGCTGGATAGTTTCCAGGAAGGCTTTTTTATCTTCGATACCAAGTTTATCAGCTAGCTCTTCCAGGGTATCTGCCCGCCAGGTGTCAATTAAATAAGTGAAGACACCAGTTCGAGGTTGACCATGTTTCTTTTCATATTCCTCATCGGAAATTTCGGGCATGTATTTTTCCATGACTGCAGGTGGAACTAAGCTATCAAAAGCTTCGTTATTCATATAGTTGCTGTCATAGATTTGGCAATACCAACCTAAGGAACCCTTCTCAGGATCATCGTAGTTTTTACCGCCTTTGTACATATCCTGATGGAGCATGATATCGTTCATATAGACAAAGCCCACGAATTCGTTACAGAAACGTTCCCCTTTCATATTGACATAGAGGAAGGGCTCTTCATACATGAGACCGGCATCAAAGTCGTGGAGCATCTTGGTATGAACGATATCTTCCATGACAGCTCCAGCTGTGATAGCCATTAGGTGACCATCTCCGGTTTTTTGGAATTGTTTTTTATCGAAATTAGCCACATCGGGACACCAACGATTAACCATAGCAGGGTTGTTTTGGTAGTCCCCAGTAGCCAAGATAACAGCTTTGTTGGCATTGAATTTCACATATGTTCCGTCAGAAAGCTGGCCCACTACCCCTTTTACTTTACCATTTTCGGTAATGAGTTGAACACCTGGGGTGTTGTAATAGATTTTCATGCGATCAGAATACTCTTCCGCTGCTTCGTCCAAGACGTAACTGAGGAAAGTACCAGCATTGTTGGGTTTTGGTCCTACCCAGGGGGCATACATATGGGCTTTGGCTTTGCCATAATCAAACTTGGCGAAACGGCCATCGGTCCATTCTCCGGTGAAATCCATACTTGTGTCGATGAACATATAGAGGCCTTTATCATTAGGTTTTTCAGCAGTAGTGCCGATGAGACGTCCACGATTGTAGAGCCACTCCACTGCCTCACCAGAATTCATTACATAAGCTCTTAGAAGCTCAGGGTC
>JAAZLD010000154.1 GCA_012799495.1 Desulfitobacterium sp.
TAATGGAAGGTAAGAAAGAATGTGGAGCAATTTATTTTGTGGGCGCAGGCCCCGGCGATCCGGAATTAATCACTTTAAAGGGTCAGAGACTTCTCTCGGAGGCAGATTGCGTTGTTTATGCTGGGTCCTTAGTTAATCCGGAAATCCTTTCCCACTGCCGGGAAGATGTGCTCTTACATGATAGCGCCGGTCTAACTTTAGAAGAGACTATCACTATCATGGTGGATGGATACCGGAAAAACCAAAAGGTAGTTCGCCTCCATACAGGTGATCCCACGATTTATGGAGCTATTCGGGAGCAAATGGAACTCTTAGAAAAAGAAAATATCTCTTATACAGTAGTCCCTGGAGTAAGTTCAGCCTTTGCCGCCGCTGCCGCTGTGAAAAAAGAGTTCACCCTACCGGAAGTAAGTCAAACAGTAATCCTGACCCGGATGGCAGGCCGTACCCCTGTCCCGGAAAAAGAGGATTTAGGACTATTAGCACAACACCAGGCTAGTATGGCTATTTTCCTCAGTGTTCAGGACATAGATGAAGTAGTAAGAACTTTAAAAGAAAGCTATCCAGTGGATACCCCGATAGCTGTAGTCTATCGGGCCAGTTGGCCAGATGAGGAAATTCTTCAGGGGACTCTGGAAAATATAGCCTCTTTAGTTAAAGAAGCAGGGATTCGCAAGCACGCCCAAATTCTTGTGGGTGAGTTTTTACGAGAAGAGGTTGGTGTCCGCTCCAAGCTCTATGATCCTAAGTTTACCCATGAGTATAGGCAGGGAAATGCTCAATGACAGCCATCTTAGCCTTAACAAAAGAAGGGCTAAAAGTGGCCATGATGATCTTAAATAATTGGGAGACTAGTTCAGATAACAAACCTTCTGTTTATCTTCATGAAAGCTTATCAGATATAAACATAGATCCCCTGATACAGGAATCAAAGTTATCTTTTTTCTCTAAACTTAAGGACATCATTCCAATTATTTGGAAAGGAAGCTCCCTTTTGATTTGTATAATGGCTACAGGAATTGTTGTGCGTCAGATTAGCCCATTACTTAAGGGAAAGGACCAGGATCCAGCAGTTTTAGTGTTAGATGAAAAAGGAACCTTTGTCATCTCCCTTTTATCTGGTCATTTAGGGGGCGCAAATTTCTGGACAAAAAAAGTTGCCCAGTATATTGGTGCCACCCCAGTAATCACTACCGCAACAGATGTTCAGGGCTTAATAGCACCTGATGAATATGCCCGTGAATTTGGCTGGGAAGTAGAACCTTTAGCAAAGCTGAAGAAAGTTAACCGCTTTTTGCTTGATAACGGCTACCTAAAGGTTTGGACAAATATTTTGCCTGAAAACCACACTATGGGCCGTGATCCTCACTACCATTTTGTAAGTGATGAAGAAAAAGACCAAGCCCAGATCTGGATCCTGGACTTGGTACAAGGCAAAGAACAGTACACTCAACTATCCAGTAACTTAGCAGAAGGGCCTTTATTACTTATTCCTAAGATTTACTCCTTAGGGATAGGTTGCCGAAAAGGTACCCCTAAGGAACAGATCCTTAGGGCTATCCAAGAAGCCTTAAATAGAGTAGGGATATCTCAAAAAGGGGTTAAAGGTATTTTTAGTATCGATTTAAAAGCTCAAGAGGAAGGGCTAATTGAGGCGGCTCATACTCTAGGTATACCCTTTAAAACCTTTGCAGCAGAAGAGATTCAAATACTTAATGAACACAGGAACCTTTCAGCCTCAAACTTTGTTAGAGAAAAGATAGGAGTGAATGGAGTATGCGAAGCAGCCAGTTTGTTGGGAACGAAAGAGGGGGAGTTGATCCTTCCCAAACAGATCATCCAGGGGGTAACAGTAGCCATAAGCAAGGAAAAATCTTTGTGGTAGGTTTAGGGCCTGGCGATGAAGTACATATGACTGAAAGAGCCCAGAATTTATGGGATGAAGTAGAAGTAGTAGCTGGGTATAAAACCTATATCGATCTCATACGCCCTTTAATAGAAGGGAAAGAAGTGGTGGCAACGGGGATGCGTCAGGAAATCCAACGCTGCCGGGAAGTAGTGGATATAGCCTTAAAGGGACAAAATGTTGCTTTAGTAAGTAGTGGAGATGCCGGAGTTTATGGTATGGCAGGAATTCTAATCGAGTGCTTAGCAGAAAGGGATGCCTTAGATCAGCCCTTAGAAATAATTCCTGGAGTTAGTGCCGCCAATGCTGCAGCTTCTCTATTGGGAGCCCCTTTGATGCATGATTATGCGGTAATTAGCCTTAGTGATCTTTTAACCCCTTGGGAAGTTATCCAGAAGCGGGTAAAGTTAGCCGGGGAAGGGGATTTCGTCATAGCTATCTATAACCCTAAAAGCAAAGGACGCCAAGAGCAGATTGAATGGGTCAGAAAAACTCTATTAACCTATCGGGAGCGGCAAACACCTGTAGGAATTGTGAGGGAAGCTTTGCGGGGAGATTCCCAGGTAATTATCACCACCTTAGAGGAATTCACTCAGCACCCTATCGACATGCTGACAACAGTTATTATAGGAAATTCCAATACCCGGGTTCTGGGCAAATACATGGTAACTCCAAGAGGGTATAAACTATGATATTTTTGATCCTAGCGGGAACAGAAGATGGAAGATTATTGGCGGAAAAATTTCAGGAAAAGGGACACCAGGTTATCCTTTCCACATTAACAGAGTATGGCAAAGAAATAGCCCAGGAGCAAGGTCTCCAAGCTCGCTCCGGTGCTTTAAATGAAGAAAGCCTGCGATGGCTCCTCTTTGAAAAGAAGATAGAAGGTCTTATAGATGCCACACATCCTTACGCCCAAAATATCCGCCAGATAGCCCTAAAGGTGGCCCAAGATACTGGTACTCCCTATTTTCGCTGGGAGCGGCCCGTCGGCAACTATCCTGAAGATCCTTTGATCCATTTTGCCAAGGACCTAGAAGAGGCAGGAAAATTGGCAGGCAAGTTAGGAAAAAAAGTATTCCTAAGTACAGGAAGCAGAACCTTAGCCCAATTTATGAGGCATGAAGAACTGGCAGAAAGTGAACTTTTCGTGCGAGTTTTGCCCAAGGCCGACATAATTAAAGAATGTGAAGAATTAGGACTAAAGCCTTATCAAATTGTGGCTATGCAAGGACCTTTTACAGAAAAACTTAACCAAGCTCTCTGGGAGCAATTAAAAATTGATGTGGTAATCACTAAGGAAAGTGGAGCTGTTGGAGGCACAATGGAAAAGGTCCAAAGCTGCTTAACTATAGGGATTCCTATAGTTATTTGGCAGCGTCCCCAAAGTTTAAAATTAAATAAAGAAACAAATCCTGGAGTAAAAATTTCCCGTGGGGAAGGGCCTCCAGAAATAGAATTACAGAAGGCTTTTAAGAATTTTGTGCGAGAGGTGGAGAAAAGTCTTGAATACTGAATATCTTCTTTTAGGTCATGGCAGTCGCCGTAGTGA
>JAAZLD010000155.1 GCA_012799495.1 Desulfitobacterium sp.
CGGGTCAAAAAGAACCATATCAGCAGGGGAACCAGGTGCTAATGTTCCTCCAGGCAAATTAAAACGTTGGGCAGGTTTTAATGACCAAGCTTCAACTACTCTTTCCAAAGAAATAAGACCAGGCTTCACCAAGTACTGCCATACTGCAGGGAGAGCCGTCTCTAAGCCAGATATGCCAAAAGGAGCCAGATCAAAGGGGTTCGTTTTTTCTTCCCAGGTATGTGGGGCATGATCTGTCGCTAACATATCGATTGTACCGTCTATTAGCCCCTCTATGAGAGCTTCCCGATCTGCCTCAGTTCTAAGAGGGGGGTTGACTTTGTAACTTGTATTATAGAGATCTTCCTCTATAGATTGATCAGTGAAAATGAGATGGTGGGGATTTACTTCCGCTGTGACATTTACACCTCTTTTTTTACCTTCCCGAATCAACTGGACACTCTCTTTAGCTGAAATATGTGCTAAGTGAAGTTTGCCCCTTCCTTCTTCAGCTAATAGAATATCCCGAGCCACCATAACACTCTCAGAGCTGCTGGGAATCCCCCTTAGACCAAGTCTCATACTTACAATAGCTCTATGCATAACTCCATTATGGGCCAAGGCCTCATCTTCACAATGGCTAACTATAGGACAATTTGTAAGTTTGGCATATTCCAAAGCTAGCCGCATCCGCTCACCATCTTGAACCCCTCTACCATCATCAGAAAAGGCTACTGCTCCTGCCTCAGCCAACTCTGCCATCTCGACTAATTCTTTTCCTTCTTGCCCCTTGGTAATAGCTGCTATTGGATAAACTCGGCAAAGTTCAGCCTTTTTTCCCTGATTTTTTATGAATTCCACTAAAGCCCGGCTATCAATGACAGGGGAAGTATTGGGCATAGCACAAATTGAGGTAAATCCTCCTCGAACTGCTGCCTGGGAGCCACTAAGAATATCTTCTTTATCTTCCCGGCCTGGCTCCCGCAAATGAACATGGACATCCACTAGTCCCGGAAATAAATATTTCCCTGTACCATCAATTTCTTCAATAGGAGAGCTCCCTCCCATTTTCTCTTGCACCTTTTCTTTACTTAAGCCTTCTTCTATAGCCAAAATTAATCCATCTTTAACAAGTACATTTCTAATTCCCACAAGATTTTGCCCCGGATCCACTACCTGCACATTCTTAATCCACAACATGGCTTGTACCTCCCATCAATAAATACATAACTGCCATCCGGACCGCTACTCCATTAGTAACCTGTTCTTCAATTACCGATTGAGAAGAGTTAATAATACTACTTTCTATTTCGACTCCCCGGTTCACAGGTCCAGGATGCATAATAAGGGTGGGTTTTTCTGTCTTTTGCAGTCTTTCCCGGGTAATGCCGTATAGTTGGGTATATTCCCGCAAACTAGGCAGAAGGCCTTTTTCTTGGCGCTCTAGCTGAAGTCGTAGAGCCATAATTACATCTGCCCCTTTTAACTCCTCGTCTAAGTTATGGGATATTTTTACACCCCAGGAACTTATTTCAAGAGGCAGTAAGGTGGGTGGCCCTACTAAAACCACCTCGGCTCCAAGAGTTTTGAGAGCCCAAACATTACTACGAGCAACTCGGGAGTGAAGAATATCTCCCACGATAATAATTTTGCGTCCTTCCACACTTCCAAGATGTTCTTGCATTGTGTAAAGATCCAGCAAGGCTTGAGTAGGATGCTCGTGTTGGCCATCTCCACCATTGATAACTCCTGCTCTTATTTCCTTAGCGATGAAATGGGCTGCTCCAGAGTTAGCATGACGAATTACCACAATATCCGGATTCATCGCTTGCAGTGTTCGTACAGTATCTAGTAAGGTTTCTCCTTTATTGACACTGCTTTGGGCTACAGCAAGACTGGAGGTGTCCGCACCTAAAATTTTTGCCGCAGTCTCAAAAGAACTGCGAGTCCGTGTGGAAGATTCAAAGAATAAGTTGACTACTGATTTTCCTCGGAAAGTAGGTAGTTTTTTCACAGTTCGATGCATAATCTCTTTCATAGGTTTAGCAGTATTTAGGATTCTTTGAATCTCAGAAGGAGTTAATCCTTCAATATGGAGCAAATCTTTTCTTGTCCAAGCCATTATCGTTCTCCCCTCATTATAATTTATAAACACTCATAAACTTCTACTTCTAGCTTTTGCTTTCTCCATGATTACATTCCCAATATACAAAAAATCCCCTCACCAAAGGTAAGAGGATCTAAAGGATACACTAATCCCGTAATTCTCTGCCCTTGGCTAACTCTCTGGAAAGCTCTTAAAGGGTCATACAATATAAGTTTTTATAAGACTTATTATGAAATATCTAACTTAGAAATATCTA
>JAAZLD010000156.1 GCA_012799495.1 Desulfitobacterium sp.
GTTTAAAGAGATTAAAGAAGAATATGGTGGAGATTCTTTTGCAGCACTAAGTTCTGCTCGTTGTACTAATGAAGAGAACTACTTGATGCAAAAATTTGCTCGCGCAGTGATGGGTACCAATAATGTGGACCACTGCGCCCGTACATGACACGCTCCTACCGTGGCAGGTCTTGCCACTTCATTTGGCTCAGGAGCAATGACTAACTCTATCAATGAAATTCCTAATGTGGAAGTAATGTTTGTTATCGGTTCCAATACTACTGAGGCTCACCCCATTATAGGAACTAAGATGAAGCAAGCTTTGGCTCGGGGAGCCAAGCTGATCGTAGCTGATCCTCGGGAAATCGAACTGGCCCAGGATGCTCATATTTGGATGAGATTAAAACCAGGCACAGACATCGCCCTAATTAACGGAATCATGCATATTATTCTCGAGAATGGCTGGGAAGATCGAGCCTTCATTGAAGAGAGAACAGAAGGTTTTGAAAAGTTACGGGAGAATATTAAGAACTTCCCACCTGAAAAGGTTAGCAAAATTACCGGAGTTCCTGTAGAGCTTATGGAGGAAGCAGCTCGCCTCTATACCAGTGTTGATCGTGCTGCCATCTTCTATACCTTAGGAATTACCGAGCATGTTTGTGGTACAGATAATGTTAAATCCTTAGCTAATCTGGCCATGTTGACAGGTAATATCGGGAAGGAAAGTTCCGGAGTTAATCCATTACGGGGTCAAAATAATGTTCAGGGTGCCTGTGATATGGGAGCATTACCTAATGTTTATACAGGGTACCAAAGTGTCACTAACCCTGAAGCCCAAGCCAAATTCGAAAAAGCTTGGGGAGTTCCTCTTAGTCCTGAGCTGGGTTACATGATTCCCGATATGTTTGATGCCGCTGTTAACAAGGAATTAAAGGCTATGTATATTATGGGAGAAGATCCTCTCCTCACAGATGCAGATGCTAATCATGTGCAAAAAGGCTTAGAAAGTCTGGATTTCTTGGTTGTTCAGAACATCTTTATGTCTGAAACAGCTAAGTTCGCTGATGTTATCTTGCCTGCTGCTAGCTATGCAGAAAAAGATGGCACATTTACTAATACTGAGCGGAGAGTGCAACGAGTAAGAGAAGCTATCAAACCTATCGCCAATACTAAAGCTGACTGGGAGATTATTTGCCAGCTGGCTAACCGGATGGGCTATCCAATGACCTATAACTCTCCCGAAGAGATCATGGAGGAGATCGCTTCCCTTACACCACAATACTCTGGAATCAATTATGAGCGGCTGGGTAATAAGGGACTCCAATGGCCCGTTCCCCATGCTGAACATCCAGGAACTAAGTTCCTCCACGAAGGTAAATTTACTAGAGGTAAAGGTTTATTTGAGGTCATCGATCATCAAGAAGCAGATGAATTACCTGATGAGGAGTACCCATTCCTCTTGACTACTGGTCGCAAACTAGAGCATTACAATATCACCACTCGTTTCTCAGATGCTTTAGAAGAGCATTCTCCTGAGGAATTAGCTGAACTTAATCCTGAAGATGCCAAAGGCTTAAATATTCAAGATGGTGATCGGATTAAAGTAATTTCTCGTCGAGGTGAAGTTGAGACTAAAGTCTGGGTAACAGATCGAGTTCCCCCTGGAGTGATCTTTATGACCTTCCACTATTGGGAGACTCCCACTAATGTTCTAACCAACGGCGCCTATGATAAAGTAACTAAGACTTACGAATATAAGGTTTGCGGTGTGCGAGTAGAAACTCTAGATGAAGCAGAAAGAGCTGAACAAACGGCGAAGTAACACCGAAGAATTAGCGAAAAGTCCCTTAAAATAATGCAACTAAGTTCATGAAGATAAATTATGTTCATGAAAATAAACAACGTTTATGGGATGGGTTAGAATCCATGGAATTTATGAAATGTAATTAGGTATATGAAATGTGAATTAGGTATATAAAATGTGAATTAGGGAGTGGCCAGGCTATGGAATTTCCATAGTATTGGCCCTCTCTTTTTTTGCATAGAAGACCTTCAAAACGCAAACCCATAGAAGAGCCCTCTTTAGGTAAAGGTTTTTCTATGTTACAATAGGAAAAAATAAGGAAAACTTCTGCTTATCTAGATAAGATAGAATTAGATAGAGGGATATAGGTAGGGGTAAATCCAGGGTATACATAGAGATAGATATAAGGGTAGAGATAGCTGAAGATAAGATAAAGATAAAGATAGAGATAGAGATAGA
>JAAZLD010000157.1 GCA_012799495.1 Desulfitobacterium sp.
GCCACTAGGACCACCATCATGAAGGTTTATTTCCCAGATAGGCTGACCGTCTTCATTTTCACGAGTATAAATTTTTAGCCCACAACGAGCATGATAGATTTCTATCAATTTAACTAACAAAGTAGTAATGGGATCTACTTCATGTAATTTATCTACTGAAGTAATCCTAAGTTCTTCTTTTATTCCTTTAATAAGCTCATTTAAACCTTTTTCCTCCAAATAACTTTCACTGAAAGGGATTTTTAATTTTTGGCCGTATAAGAAACCTGACTGAAAATCAAAATGAAGTGAACCGTATTCTTCAAGGTTCAAGGTAAGACGGCTATCATCTATTTGGATATGCCCTGATATACTAGATAGTAGATGATATGCAATTTGATAGGCTAGAATATGAGCAGAAACTTCATTTTCATCGCGCATCACCGAACATTGACAATCCTTAACTGGATTTAGAACAGATAGGGCTACTCTCAATCTTAGCACCTCCATTTTCCATAGAAAAACCTTATCCATATTATACACAATTCCGAAAGGAAAATCCTCATAATATTGCGAATCTTTAAATAATTTAGCCTGTCTTCTTTACTGAGGAATATCCTATATAAAAATGGAGTAGGCCATACCTCCTCCACCTCAAAGCTTATCAATCTCTAAAATCATCCACTTCTCAGACTTCTTCAATGTTTTTCCTCAATAACACTAAATTGCTGGGGAGTAGCTTGTTTGAACGCTTTGTTTTCTCCTAAAGTGTCCGCCCAGTTTTGAAAATCTCCCATACTTTTCCATTTTGTCATGACCATAATGTCATTTGTATTTGTCTGTTCATTTATGCTGGCATATTTAAAACCATGAAAACTCTCTAAATTATCTAACCCTGTACGAATATCTGCCATCAACCGATCTTTGTCTGGTGAATTAAAAGTATGAATGACCGTTAGCATAGGTTTACCTCCATTATTTAGATGATAAATATATTTTCTCCTAGTTAAGAGATTTCATACCGAAGTTCCTCACTCTTTTAGAGTATTTTCATAAACTATTTCTGTAGCTGCCTAAATATTATAAAAATTCTATTGCGGAAAAAGTCGAAATCATCGTTTTTTGATTCATTGCATGCTATACTTAAGATAATCAACATATTATGAGGTAATGACCAGAGGAGGTTCCAAATGAGGTTAGTTTACTTAAGGACAGACTTTCCCAGCGGTCGTTCACACATTTTAATGAAGAATTCAGATGTTTCAAATCCCGAACTCAATCACTTTATTCTCGTACTTGCAAATAAAGGAACCCTTTGGGTAGATGTATTTTGGCCCTATGATGCAGATTCTGAACGCTATACTAGGCGAATTTCGGAACAACAATTTTGGCAGTTATTCCGTGAATGGCGCCTAAATGGTTTAACCCTTGGTGATAATGAAAAAGTAGCAACTGTTTTAGCAAAAAGACAACTAAATCTGAAAAAGCAACAAATAGATGCCCTCTAACTGGCAGAAAAACTTACGAAATGTCAAAAGCGTTCCTATGGGAACGCTTTTTATATTTTTTAGACCTGTTTTTTCCTTATTTTGAGTAATATTTATTTTTCTTTTGGGCCATTTGATCTAAACGATAAACGTATGCTAATAATTCGGCAACCACTTGGTACAGTTGGTGAGGAATCTCTTCACCAATATCGATTTTCATTAATGTTTCTACTAAAACTTCATCCTTTTGAATTGGAATACCGTAAATCATAGCATATTCCATTAGTTTCTTGGCTACTTCACCAGAACCTTTAGCAATAACTTTGGGGGCTCCTGTTTGCTCATAAGCAAGTGCTGCAGCTTTTTCCTTCATATCCGAATATCCACCCCTTCTCGAAACTCACCTTCTATAAAGCTTCGAAAATCCTCTCCGTCGTCCCAAGAATTTACCTGAATTGGTCTTAAGTTAATATTCATTTCTTGAAATACATTATGGATTTCTTCAAAACTATCTTTAACTAGAGACTCTATTAGATGGGCGTTTTCACAAAAAGCTTGTAAATTTAGGTTCCCTTCGTAAAGCCACCCTTCCAACCCTAATTCACCAAGGGCTTTAGTTTGGGTATGTAAAGCTAATCGACAGTGTTCCATATCGATTTTATTTCCCCTCTTTGATGCTTTGACAGCTAAAGTATGATTAAAAATTTCCCCATCTCCTCTGACAGGCAACTCTAATACAAAGAAGCTAGTATCTCCAGTTCCTCCTTGAAGTAATAATTGCTGACTAGTTAAACGCTCTAAAAGGCTTTGGAAAATACCCTTTTCCCCTGTTTTTCCTTCTGTCTCTCCTAATAGAGAAAGAAGAATTCCTTTCAAGGTCTTGCCCAGGTCTCTTTGTAATTGGGGTCTTTCCTCCCCTTCAAGGTTATGAAAATTACGCAAACGCCTCTCATAATCTAACCCAAGACTACGTAAAAGAAAGAAAAGCTGCATAAAACCATCTTTACTTAAGCTGGACCAGTGAGGGATATTCTGTTCAATAAAAGCGGAGAGCCTTTCTTGTCCCGTGAGAATCCTTTCCTCAACATCCATATTCGAATTAGCGATTTTTAGATTATCGCTAATCACCTGAATACCTTTGCTATCTGCTATTACGGCAGTACCTCTACCCTCAGATATCATAGTTGCACTCTTACCTTCAACTGTCGCTGGAGCTCCTTTACCATCTACTATCACGGGAGCCCCTTTACCATCTACTACCACGGGAGCTCCTTTACCATCTATTACCATAGGATTTCCTTTACCATCTACTACCACAGGAGCCCCTTTACCATCTACTACCACGGGAGCTCCTTTACCATCTATTACCATAGGATTTCCTTTACCATCTAC
>JAAZLD010000158.1 GCA_012799495.1 Desulfitobacterium sp.
GCTATTGATTCCCATTGCTTCAGCAGCAATCTCATTTTCCCGGATTGAGATACATGCTCTTCCATGAGTAGAGGCTTGGAAGTTGCGAATAATTAGCACACTAAAAACCATTAACCAAAAGGCCCAAGGCCAGGTTACACTTTTAGTAACAGAGAAACCAGATGCTCCACCTACATAATCTATATTCAGGAAAACTACCCTAACTATTTCACCTAGCCCTAAAGTAGCAATGGCTAAATAGTCTCCTTTTAAACGCAAAGTAGGTAATCCGATTAAAAACCCGACAATTCCAGCTGCAATAGCTCCTGCAATTAAAGATAAAGGTAAAGCTCCATCAAAATGAACTGTAACTATTGCTGCAAAGTAAGCTCCAATAGCCATAAAACCAGCATGACCAATGGATAATTGGCCTGTAATACCAGTGATTAAGTTTAAACTGGTAGATAAAATAATGTTAATGCAAACTAGGATTAAATTCATAGCTATAAAATTAGTTACTAATCTATTGGAGATTAAGAATTGAGAGATTACATAAGTAACGATTAGAAAGGCAATAATTATGAGGTTCTTTTTAGTAAAAATTTGTTGTAACCAGTCCTTCATCTTAATCACCTACACTTTCTCCCGTTCATTTTTGCCAAGAATTCCGGAAGGACGAACGATTAAAACTATAATTAGAATAAAAAAAGCTACCGCGTCACGCCACATAGATCCTCCAAAACCTGACACAAAAGTTTCTATTAAACCAAGAAGAAGTCCTCCGACCATTGCACCAGGAATAATTCCAATGCCTCCTAAGACTGCTGCCACAAAAGCTTTTAGCCCTGGCATAATTCCCATTAGAGGTTGAACTTGATTATAATAAACTCCCAGCAAAACTCCAGCAGCTGCTGCTAAAGAGGAACCAATAGCGAATGTTGCTGAAATAGTATTATTCACATTGATACCCATCAATTGGGCAGCTTCTTTATCAAGGGAAACAGCTCGCATAGCTTTTCCTACCTTAGTATATTTAATCACAAGAGAAAGAAGTACCATGAGTACCACTGCAGTTACCACCATTATGACATCACTATATTTAAAAATAATTCCACCTACATTATAAATAGTTTCTGGTAACACAGATGGGAATGTCCGTATTTGAGGACCGAAAGCAATCATACTACTATACTCGATAAATAAGGACATACCGATGGCAGTAATCAAAGCTGCAAGACGGGTGGCATTACGTAAAGGTTTATAAGCAATTCGTTCTATAGCCATTCCAATCAAGGCACATAAAATCATAGAAATGATCAAAGCCGGTAAAAAAGGAAGTCCCAAGACAGCGGTAGCATACCAACCTATAAAAGCTCCCAGCATCAAAATATCCCCATGGGCGAAGTTAATAAGCTGGATAATTCCATAGACCATTGTATAGCCCAAGGCAATTAAGGCATAAATACTTCCTAAGGTTATTCCATTCACCAAAAGCTGAAGCAACTGCTCTAGGCTTACCATGATTCTCCTCCTATCATTTAATTATCTCTTTTACCGAAAAAAAGAAGAGGGAAATCCCTCTTCTTTTTTTAACAACGTCTTTTGCACTCACAAGTTGTTAGATCCGGGTGAAGGATTGTTTTACTTTTATGCTTAACTTGCTGCTACCTTATTGTGGATCTACCCGGCTAGTGAACACCCATTGACCTTCTTCGTCATCTTCGCCCTGTTCATACTTCAAGATAACTGCACTTTTCTTTGGATTATGAGTTGTTGGATCAACGGTAATAGTTCCTGTAACACCTTGAAGATCTTGCAGATTTTCTAAGGCATCTCTAATAGCTTTGGTATCAGTGCTACCTGCTTTTTCGATACCTGCGATGAGCATTTGAGCTGTGTCATATCCTAATGCTGCAAATCCAGTGGGTTTCTCACCATATTCTTCTTCATATTGCCTGATGAATTCTTGTAGGCCTGGATCGTCAGTAGCTACATGGTCTGAATAATAAACTTCACTCATGTTATTTGCTCCCGCAATTCTAGTAGTTTCATTACCATTAAATCCGTCACCGCCGAAGATAGGTACTGTAATACCAGCTTCGCGAGCTTGTTTAATGATAACTCCTACTGCTTCATAATAGCCTGGTACATAAATTGCCTCAGGATTTTTTCCCTTAATGCGGTTTAATACTGCTCTAAAATCTTTGTCTTGGTCCATATAGTTTTCTTCAGCTACAATTGTACCGCCACCAGCAGTGAACACTTCCTTGAAGGCCTCACCTAATCCTCTAGAATAATCTCCACTAGTAGAAATTAGTAAAGCCACATTTTTCACTTTCAAATCATCAAGAGCAAATCGTGCACCTACTTCTCCTTGGAAAAGGTCCATGAAGCAGGCCCGGAAAATCCACTCGTTAAGTTTACCATTTTCAACAGTAAGATCTTCTCCAGTACCGGAAGGTGTAATTAATGGAATTTCATATGATGTAACAGTCGGAATGACTGCTTTAATCGTTCTAGTAGTCATTGGTCCTAGTACGGCGACTACATCTCTATCAACTAATTTTTCAGCTTGGGTTGCAGATTCAGTTGGGTCAGATTTGTTATCTGTTTCGATGAGATTGATTGTTTTGCCATCTAATACTCCGCCATTTTCATTTTGTTGTTTGATAGCAAGTTTAGCTCCTTTTAGTCCTGCTTGCCCATACTGAGCAACATCTCCTGTAAGTTCAAAAAGTGCTGCTACATTAATGGAATCTTCTCCTCCGCTAGACGCTCCTATACTACAGCCTGCTAATAAAGACAAGCTTAATACTGCGGCTAGTGCCACTTTAAAGATTTTCTTCACTTCTTTTCTGCCTCCTGTTGTATTTTTTTGACTTTTTCCTTTTTTCTAAATTCCTCTAACTTTTTTAATTTGAGTACATTTTATATTTTATATAGCAATCTGTCAACGAGTAAAACTGTCTCAGTACATATTTTTATTTATCAGTGTTAGAAAAAGAATATCTGTATCAGTACACCTAGCTTTTTATAGTAAAAAACCACCTCCTTTTTCTAGGAAGTGGTAAAATATTATTTAAAATAGTTTCTTCAATTTTTATATTTGTTAAAGTCACCCTTTGTCTTTCTTCTTAAATAAGTTAACGAATTTCTTTAAAGACCATTTTGCCTGTCGCTCAACTAGCTTTAAATTCCTTGCGGGAATAGGGCTTTCTGGATCTATTGCTAAAGCTTTGCGATAATACTCACCCGCTTCTTCTAAGCTTCCCTCTAAACGGGCAATATTACCTAGGTTATTCCAAGTGGACACCATTTCCGGATTTATTTCAACAGCTTTACTAAGGTACTTTTTAGCTTTTTCTAAATGGTTAGTCTTACCGTATAATGTTCCAAGTTTATTATATGCTTCAGCATCTTCAGGTACTAATTCAATATATTGCAAAAAAGCCTCCTCTGCATCCTTATAGCGAGACTTTTCTAGATATTCTATTCCTTTATGAAAAAGCTCCTTATTTACCATATCTATACATCCTTGACTTTATTAATTTCATCGGTTATCCACTGAACCCAATCTTTTAATCCATCACCGGTTCGACAAGAGACTTCGAATATTTTTATATCTGGATTAATATTTAGAATATCCTCTTTCATAACCTTCAAGTCTGTATCTACTAAAGGCAGTAGATCCATTTTGTTTAAGATTACTGCTTTCGAATTGCGGAAAATAACGGGGTATTTGGCTGGTTTGTCATCTCCCTCCACTACACTTAGAACGACTATTTTAAAATTCTCCCCTAAATCAAAATCTGCCGGACAGACTAAATTACCTACATTTTCGATAATCATTAAATCTAAATTAGGGATATCGAATTCAGGAAGAACTTTCTCTACCATTTTTGAATCTAAGTGGCAGCCCCCTCCTGTATTGATTTGGACTACAGGAACTTTATGTTCTGCAATACGATCCGCATCTTTACTAGTGAATATATCACCTTCTATAACTGCAACTGAATGCATTTCCTTAAGAAAAGACAAAGTACGCTCTAAAAGAGTAGTTTTTCCCGCTCCGGGAGAACCTATTATATTAATAGCTAAGCATTTGTTTTCATTAAAATATTTGCGGTTTATTTCCGCTTGTAGATCATTATTTTGGAGTAAGTTGGCCATAACAGCTATTTCCCGTGATGTGCTCATTCTTCTACCTCCAAGCTTTCTAAAAATAGCTCTTCCCCTTCAATAATTTCCACACCTAAGTGCTCACAAAAGGGACAAGTAAAATTCCAATTTTCTACTTGAAATTCTCTATTACAGTTTCTACATTTACCTTTTACAGGAACCATTTCAATTTTTAATTCTGCTCCTTCGCAAATAGTATCTTTAGCAAAGGCGGCAAAAGCCATTTGCAAAGCATCTGGCTCTGCATTAGTGAGTCTACCAACTTTTAGCTTAACTAGATTAACCTTCTTTACGGAATAATGAGCTAGAGCATCTTCAATAGCTTCAAAGACACCACTCATTAGGGACATTTCATGCAAAATATCACATCCCCATCTCGTTAATTTTAATATAAAAAATACGGTTCATATAATTTTATCTTATCTCATAAGGAGTTACTTCGGCAAGAGTATACGGTTTTTTATCCAGTTCAGTAGCAAGAATGGTAAAAATATTAGACCTAAATAACCAAATAGGGGATAAACGATCTTTACTATCAATGAAAATTTTATACCTGCCAAGGGGATAACGATTATAAGTAATATAAGTGCAACTTTTCGATAGTTCATGTTATATTTTTTTTCAAAATGACTAACTAAGCTAAAACCGTTACCGATGGCAGCAGTTAACATAGCTAACCAAAGAACTACTACATAGAAAAAAGCCCACCAACTACCTAATTTTCCAGCTACTACTACCATTGGAATTTCATAATTTTGTACTTCGGGGAATTTCAATAGAGATAAACCTATTATAGAAGCAAATAAACCCAAACCCAATCCCCCTAAAGCTGCTCCGAAAAGTCCTTCTGATTTTTGAACATCTTTTCCTAGAGAAGCGAAGACCACCATAGCAATAGTTAGATTAAAAGAAACATAAAGTATAGATGAAAATAAATAATGGCCTACCAAGGGATTAGCTATATTATCTACAGAAATATTCTTTGTCCCTTCCATAAAGAGAATAGCTAATAAGGCTATCCCAAAGCAGAAAATGAATTTTATAGGAATCAAAGCGCTATTGATCCATAAGACTCCTTCACCTTTATACCAAAGTGCTAAAGCAATAACAACAGCTGTTAATAAAGTACCGATCCAAGGTGATAAATCTAAGTATTGCTGAAAAACCGCTCCAGTTCCTGAGAGCATCGCCATCATACCTATAAAAAGTAGAATACTAATAAGGATATCAATTTTACTTCCCCACTTTTTTCCGATAAGTGCTTGAAAGAATTCAGTATATGATGAGACTTGCCAGCTTTTTTGTAAATCCAGCATTATATAGCCGAAAATCGCAAAGAGTAGGGCGCTTGTTCCAATACCTAATAGACCTTTCTTACCAAAAGATATAAAAAACTGTTGGATTTCCTGGCCCGAAGCAAAACCTGCTCCCATAACTGCCCCTATATATGTAGCGGCTACTTGGAAAATTAGTTTTTTATTCATTATACCCCCTCCTGCCTTATGGTTATGGGCAAATCTTTCTTCTCATGCATAAACACTCATAACCTTGGCAATAATCTAATTGAATAGTTATTTTTAGGCAGGAGGGACATTGATGAGTTTTCTTTCGGTTTTTACCGATACTCAAAAATACAAAGCTCATTTTGAAGATAAACAGGGTACTCAAAAAATAGAAAATCGCTTAATGGAGATGTTTGCAGCCCAGCGCCATCGGCCTACAATTGTATTATGTATAGGCACAGATCGGTCCACTGGTGATTCACTTGGCCCCTTAACAGGTACCTATTTAAGTAAACTTGATCTGCCTAAACTCCATGTTATGGGAACTTTAGAACATCCGGTACATGCTACAAACCTAGCTGATAACATTCAATTCATTAAGAGTTCCTATACTAATCCATTTATCCTAGCCGTAGATGCTTGTTTAGGGAAAATGGATTCCGTAGGAAAAATAACTTTAGCTAATGGTCCTTTAAAACCTGGAGCAGGTGTTAATAAAGATTTGCCTCCTGTCGGTGAAATCCATATGACTGGAATTGTGAATGTTGGCGGATTTATGGAATATATGGTATTACAAAACACAAGATTAGGATTAGTCTGGAAAATGGCTGAAAGTCTCAGCGGAGTTTTATCAAGAGCTTATTTAAGAACACATATTTCTTGAATGCCTTTTTTGATATTGATTTTTCTAATATTTCTCTTAATATTAATTCTCCGTAATATTGTTCTTTCTTAAAATTTGATGACTAACTCTAGATTCATATAGAATTCCATAGAAAAAGTAGATCCTCTAAACCTGAGGATCTACTTTTATTTAGCCTATGATATCTAAGCTTTTTAACATTCTATCTTCATTTTTTTATTCCCATATAAATATTTGGTTCATAATATTTGGTTCATTCAGTTTCTTTGATTCCCTACCCTTACAATTCAAGAACAATTACTTATCCCGACATACTATTCTTCTTAATCTATTGTTTTCACATATATTATAAACTAAATTTTAACTGTTTCTTTAGCTTTATTGATAACAAGTTTTTCTTCTTCAGATAAGTGATAAGTAGACTCTCCATAGACTATAGGTTTGCCATAAAATCTTGATTCATCGCGGTTATTGATTGAGGTAATAACAACTCCATTACCCTCTTGATTCAACATAGCTAGAGAAAAACTAAGGTCACTTCCTTTATTTGCAAAAGCATCATAACGAATTAGCTCCACCCGATCCACAGATTCCTTTAGTTTCTTCTCTCCTTTTTGGAGGCGCTTGTCTACCTGATCTATATCTTCCCTTAATTGACGTATTTCTATAATTATATCTTTTAATTGCTGGTCTAATGAGCTTCCATCTAAAAAACTTTGTAAAGCTATATATGAATTACGAAATCTTTTCATTTTATTATTAAGTACTAAGATAATAATAAATTGTAGGAGAGAAAATACTCCAAGTCCAAGAATAGCCCACCACTCTAATGGCATAATATTATCTAATCCCATATTACCCAACCTCATTTTCTCCTAGTTTTCTATATTAAAAAGAGAATCGTTCTTAGAATTACTTTTTAAAGAATCATGGCGAATAAAGGTGTGAGTGGAATAGCCATAATAATTCCCGGCAAAAGGTTACCTACTTTAATCTCCATGATTCCTAAGAGATTGATTCCAATCCCTACAATTAACAAACCACCTGTAGCACTCATTTCGGCGACGACTGCATCAGTCAAAACTCCCTGCAGGAAAACTGCTAGTAAAGTAATTCCACCTTGATAAACTAAAACTGGAATTGCTGAAACTATAACACCAATACCCATAGATGAAGCTAAGACTATGGAGGATATTCCGTCTAACATTGATTTAGCAAAAAGGATATCATGTTGTCCTTTTAAGCCGCTTTCTAAAGCACCCATGATAGCCATTGCCCCCACACAGTACATTAGGCTTGCCGAAACAAATCCTTTGGTAAAATTGGAGTTGCCATCTCCTTTTGAGGATTTTTTGGCCATCCAATTGCCGCATTTTTCTAGTTGAAGTTCGATATCAATAAGTTCTCCAATAATTCCACCAAGCACTAGACTAGCAATGACTACAAGAGCATTATTTGTTTCTAGGGCCATACTTAAACCTATTAAAATCACAGCCAACCCAATACCTTGGATAATTGTGCTTTTCATTTTTTCTGGTAAGGCTTTACCAAACAATAAACCAATGACTCCACCTAAAATAATTGCTACTACATTAACGATTGTTCCTAACACTTAATCACCTTCATACTGTTCCACGTGGAACATTCTAATACGCGAATATATGGATTATAAATCACCGCTGGGGAAAATTCAATATACATAAAGATATTTGAAGACAACTACTTCAAAAGACCCCCTTGTAAGAAATAGATTTAAGCAATAGTGAGAAGGTTATTGTATACTATTATTCCTTTAGGGTTCATATGTAGTTTTATCTATAATAATATCTGCGAAATTTTTCTATGTAATTTTTCTATGTAGTTTTATCTTTTGAAATTTTATTTATGTACTTCTATACATGTAATACTACATATTTACTTGTTAGGTAAAAAATTCGTACGATCTAGTAAGATCAACTTTAGGAATTTTTGAAAAACCTGAAATTTAAATTCACATATTTGGATTCCTGAGATAACAGCCTATCCCTCTGAGGATAGAAAGGATAAATCGTTATCCTTAGGTTAATCAAATTTCCATATATTCAGAGCTACAAATCACAAGCTAATAGTAACTTACCATAGATGAATTTCGATAGCCGGCTAAACTAATGTTATATGTATAGAAATAATCATATCAATTATTTTAGGTTTAATCTTATGATTAAACAGTCACCGTAAATTTTCACAACTCAGTATCCCGGCGCTCTTTGATAGTTCGAAGTACTGAGGAAAGCATATATGTTTTTACAGTTTTTATTTCCAAAATAATAATGTTCCACGTGGAACATTATTATATCATTCGTAAAAAATAAAGTAATAATAAAACAAAAGATTAAGAGATATTAACCCGTATTTTGAACAGTAAAC
>JAAZLD010000159.1 GCA_012799495.1 Desulfitobacterium sp.
TAAAGTGGGATGGCGCAAATGGGCTTGACAAAGGCCACAGTCACTTGGGCACCCATCTTTTATGGGAGTAGGAGAATGGGGTGGAATTGCTGGTATTTTGAAATCTCGCATCCACATATAATGTTCAATATCTGGCCAGAGATATGAGGTATAATCCCCATGTTCAGGACAGCTTTTTTTCATATAAACGGCTTTTTCCTGTACGAAAATTTCCGCAGGTAATACTTTTAAACAGATCGGACAAACACTTTTTGTATGATCAATGATACTTCCATCTTTCAAAAGTTTTTCCATAAATATTCCTCCACTTTCCGATCAAGTTATTTTCATCACTTGAATAAATGCTTTTGCCCCTTGTGCTCAATATTTAAAAGAGTGCAGCTTCCCCAAAATGTTTGATTATAAAATTTGGTGAAGCTGCACTAAGAGGGAAAGGGTAAAAGGGTAAAAGGGTAATAGGGTATATAGAAATATAATAAAGGGTAAGCTTAAAAAATTTATACTAACAATACTTGCTTCGATACCTTAATTAGGTGGATTGTTAGTACACCTAATTAAGGTAAATTGATTGATTAGCTTAATTACATAATTGATTGATTAGCTTAATTACATAATTGATTGATTAGCTATATTACAAAACTGATTGATAGCTTAATTAGATATTTGAATGGATTAGACTAGATTTGTTTAGTCCATACTTTTTGTAAAAAGGCTTCATGCCCTTGAGGTAACCGTGAACGATACTCTTTTTCTCCAGGTAGCCAGGTCCGATCTTGACCTGAATAAACTACTAGGTTACGCATAATGAGTCCTCCAAGGATGGCTAATAATCCTCCAATTCCTACTGCAGTAGCATTAGGAATCAAGAACAATATCAAGGGTACTACTGTACCAACGAACATAAAGCCAGCTTGGAAACCAGTGGCATAATTCCCTTTTGTCCAGCGTCTAACTGCCTCTACTGCGTGAACTGAGCCGCCACTGCTTTTAATCCATATATATGAAACCCAAATAACAAGTTGGAAAAGGCAGAGTCCAGCAGCTAAGTATGGGAAAAGGTCAGTCACTACAGGAGCTACTTCAGTGAACCAGCCACAAACTATATAGGCAGCTAACCCTGTTAATAAGGAAGAAGTTAAGAAAAGTACAGGCATTCCTGAACCGGTCCAGAAGGGACGTCCTTTATGGCGACCCAGGAGCACACCAGGATAAGTTGCCACAACTAAACCACAAATCACACAAATTACGGCTAAGACTTTCTGCAAGCCTACTATTCCAAACCAAGGGAAAATTTCCATATAAGATGTCCCTAGTAAAAGTCCAGCAACTATTGCAAAGCTCATATTCCAAGCACCGAAAGTCAGTATAGCCTTAGGATTCATGAATACTCGTAGAGCTTGAAATGGTCTGCCTAGTTCTAATATCAGTAAACAAGCACCGATGGCGACAAAGACCGCTCCAGCCAAAATCCCTACTGTGGAGAGATTGCTGCCCCCAAATAACTCGGCAATTCCGGCAAAGAGAAGCATAGCTGCTCCCATACCAGCGAAAAAGAAGTCAACAGCTAACATCCAGCCCCATGTTTCATGTTTTGCGCTCATGTTTTATCCCTCCAATCAATACAGATAATAGACAAAGGGCTCAGTACCCAATTCTTCTAATAAGCGGCCAACATTTTTGCTGCCATTAACCAATTTAAATACTTCGCTATTTTCATCTTCAATATCCCCAAATACACGGGCTTTTTGGTGACAAGTTTGGACACACCAGGGAAGCTTCCCTTGGTCCACTCGATCATCTTTACAGAAGTTGCATTTTTGGACAGTACCTTCCTCATGATTAGAAACACGAGCACCATAAGGACAGGCCATAACACAGGCTTTACAACCTACACATTTTTCCGCTTCCACCCAGACAATACCATCTTCCCGTTGTTGAGATGCTCCAGTAGGACAGGCATCAACACAAGGTGAAACATCACAATGCATACAGAGGGAAGGAATATGAGTCATTCTTACATGGGGGAACTTCCCAACAGGCCCATGAGTTGTGACTGGATTATAGATCATGTCAACGGGTAGTTTATTATGGACGCGACATGCTACAGTGCAAGATTGACAGCCTGTACATTTACGTGTGTCAATTACCATTGCATAACGTGGCATGATTAGTTAGCCTCCTTTCCGTCTGAGCCATCTGCCTTATAGACTTTACATAATAAGCCCCGGTTTGCCCAAGTTCCACTAATGGGGTCACAGTGCTCATCTGCAGTACTAGTAAGGACGTTAGTATTAGATTCGAGACAGCCACCAAGCTCTGGAGCACGCAAATCTCTTTCAGGATACCACCAGCCCCGCTCAGTAAATACTACTCCTGGGGCAATTCCTTCTGTTACGTGAGCTTTTTGCTTAATGCGACCACGTTTGGTTTCGATCCAGACCCAGTCCCCATCCTTAATGCCGTATTCTTCGGCAGTTTCAGGATTGATCTCCATATGGGGTTCATGGCGCAAGAATCTTAACTCTTTAATATTGAAATGCTCAGAATGGTGGAAAGGCATAATTCCTGCCCCTGTAGTGAGAACTAAGGGATATTCTTTAGCCAATTCTGGGTGATCGATGGGGTTTTCCGCAGGTGGGATATAAGATGGTAGTGGAGGATAACCTAGTTCTTCGAGAACACTGGAGTAAATCTCTACTTTACCAGAAGGTGTGGCGAAGCCTCCTCTTTCTTTATATTTGTAATACTCTCTTTCTGGGAAGTGGAAACGGAAATACTCCACAAACTCGTCATAGTTTTCCACACCATAGCCTAGATCCTTAATTCGATCAAAGTAGGCATCTTCTAGCGTCTCCCAAGGCCAATATTCTTTTTGACCTAAGCGGATACCTAAATCACGCCAGAATTCAAAGTCTGTCTTCCGCTCATACATTGGTTGAATAGCCCGTTGTGAACACATTAAGAAGTCAGAACATCCATAGGTGGATGTAATGGTAGGTCTTTCGAAAGATCCTGCCATCGGTAAAACATAATCGGAAAGCATAGCTGTTGGTGTCAGCCAGTAATCACATGTAACTAAGAAATCTACTGCCTCTAAAGCTGCTAAAACTTTCTTACTTTCACCGTAGGAGTTAATAGGGTTAGTAGCTGATACTAGCAATGCTTTTACTGGGTAAGGGTCGCCCGTCAAAATTGCATTATAGACAGAGGGAGGATGGGCCTCACACATCCACTCAGCAGTAGGAGCTTTACCCCAATATTTCTTGGTAATTTCTGCAATCCGACCATAGCCTGGCCAGGTTACTAATTTATACTTATCAGAACCTAACTGTTTTTTACGTTGTTCTTCAGGCAACATATCGTTAAGTTCCATTTCTTCGTCTGTAATAAACTCTTGGCTTGGACCAGTAAGTAAGTCTGCACCAGGACAGTCCAGATTACCAGTAATGGCTCTTAAAATAGCCCGGGCATGCATTGCTGCTCCGGCAGGTTTACCAATTTGGTCAATAGCCACACCCCACTGAATATTGCCTGGTTTGCTAGTAGCGTACATCCGAGCACCTTCTCGGATTAAATCGGCACTAACACCAGTGATAGGTTCTGCCCATTCGGGAGTATATTGTTCAATGTGTTCAGTAAGCTCGTCAAAACCTACACAATGTTCGTAAACGAATTCATAGTCTGCTAATCCTTCGTAGATTATTGTATTGATCCAGGCTAGAGCCAGTGCCAAGTCAGTACCAGGCTTAACAGGGATCCATAAGTCAGCTTTCGCTGCTGTTTCAGTAAAACGAGGATCGATGACAATTACCTTAAGTCCATTTTTCTTCAGAGCGCTAATTCCTGCCTGTTCTGGCAAGGTTGAAATAGCTGGGTTTTGGCCCCATAAAACAATACATTTACTTAGTCCTAAGTCGATTTCAAAAGGGCTCCAACCATAAATAGCTGTTTCTATCATAAATGTAGGAATCCAGCAGAGATGGGAATTATGGAATCCATTAGGGCTACCATAGAGATTCATAAAACGCCGGCGTGCCCAGTCATCAGTTCTAGATGTACCACCTGCTGTAGCCACAGCTTCTGCACCGTGCTTTTCACGGATCTCTTCTAATTTGGCACCAATTTCATCGATAGCTTGTTCCCAAGTTATCCGCTCCCATTCCCCAGCGCCTCTTTCCCCTTTTCGTTTTAAGGGGAAATTTACTCTGGCCTCATGGTCAAGATGTATGAGATTCACATTCCCCCGACAGCATAAACCACCGGAGTTTGTGGGATAATCAAGATCTCCTTCAAAGTGGATGATCTTGCCATCTTTGACATAGACCAAGCAGCCGCAGTTTTGGTGACAAAAATAACACACCGATTTTCTAACTTCAACGCCTTCTTGTTCTAAATCAATCTTCGTGCTCATTTTCTCCCTCCATTACTTCGTGAATTTTCGGACAGACTAAATTACACTTTGAACCTATCTAGACTTATTTTTTCAATATCTCCCTTGTATCTAATACAATGCAATTTTTATGCCAGATAAAAGATTTCCCAAAGGGGCATAATTACAAGGTTCTTCGTTAATTAGTCTTTGTATTCTCTTTCATTTTGAAAAAATATGTTTCTTTTTAGGAAATTTTCAGCTCCATCCCATCATAGGCTACGGAGACCTGAGGATAATCTTTGATTTTTTCCTGAAGGGCTTCCATAGTAATAGGAGCACTATAATGCATGGATAAATGGGTCAAGATAGTTTCTTTCGCCTGGACAGCTTCCCCTAGTTTAATAGCTTCCTCCACATTCATGTGGCTATGGGGAAACCAGTTTTCCCCGTTCATGGTAGCATCACAAATCAAATAATCTACTCCTCGAACTTTTTGCGCTGTCTCTTCTATGAAAGGGGCGGTATCCGTAAAATATGCCAGCCGCTTCTTCCCTTCTAATAAAATTCCCCCTGTTTCGATACTGTGGTTGGCAGGTAAAACAGTAAGTCTTACCTGTCCATAGGAGTAACTTCGGAAAAATTCCCAAGGCTCTATATCATACACATCGTCTAAAAATGGGAAAGCAGTGGAAAAAGAATCTAGGGCACTAGGTGGAAGATATAACTTAATAGGCTCTTTGCGCTCTAATCTAACATAATACTCAAGATCCCCAATCCCGCCAAAATGGTCATAATGCCAATGGGTTATAAATATTACATCAACGGAAGAAATTCTTTCTCTCACTAATTGCTCCCTTAAATCTGGAGAAGTATCCACTAAGATCTTTTTTTCTCCTGTATCGAGAATTGCTCCACTGCGGGTTCGGGCCCAACGAGGATTAGAGTATGCTTCTTCACATGCTACACATTTACAATGGAATGATGGAACTCCAAGGCCACAGCTGGTCCCCAGCAATTTAAATGTACTGGCCATCCTTTTCCCTCCTTTTAGTCCTCTCTCTTCTTAGACATGGGAAAGTTGGATTGCCAGTTTCGGACATTGGCCTACACAGGTGTAGCAAGCTGTACAGCCATCAGTATTGACTGCTCGGGCAACTTTCCGTCCATCCACTTCCACAAGTTCTAGGACACTGGCAGGACAGAAGTCAACACATAAGCCATCTCCCATACATTCTTCTTCATCGATGTAAATCTCAATTTGAGAAACTTCTCCACTTTCAGCTCGACGGGAACCTACTTTATCCATAACAGGATGAATATAGATCTTAGCCCTTTCTTCGGGAATACTCTTCTGGGCTAGTTTTTGGAGACTTTTAGCGATAGGCTCTAAAAGCGCAGTTGGAATAGAAAGATATAATTCAAAATCATCTATTTCACTGGAAGCTCGAGCTCCATAACAACCAAAGGAAATATTCATATTTCCAGACTTCATAGTTTGTACTACTAAATCAGCACAAGCGGAATTAAAGCCAGAAGTCAAGAAGTTCTGTCTTTCACCGGTGGCATAAGTGAGAGCACAGCAAATCCACATGGCTTGTTCAGGCCATAAAGTAAAGACTACAACATCGGGATCAAAGGTGGCATCTTTTAAAGGTGCTAGAACTGTTGCTTCATAATCTCCTGCTTTAAATTCAGGACGAGTGCTGATCATTTTTTGAGCAGTTTCCAAGTCCGGCATCTTTTTAAATAGGAGGTAAAGGTCCCCATTTCTCAACTTTTCGGACATTTCCACTAAGCCCAAAATCCCTGTGCCATCGGGACAGGCATGACTTCTCGGTGGCATATAGAGGGAGTTTCCTCTTCTAGCTACGATTAGGGACTGACAGTGGCGTAAAGGTACAGAAGGTTCAATAGTTTTGGGAGGACGCTCTTCCCCCTTCCGCAGCAGCCTTACAGCAACGGGATCCCAGCGCAAAGTTAGTGTTTCCTTAAAAATTTTGCTTAATTCCTTGTAGTTCATAATCCATTCTCCTTTAGTTCATATATTTTTATAGTGACCTTTGCACCCGGTATTGGGAGCTAATCCTGCATAACTTTTTCCCAAAGTTTCTCCCCTTCTGGTCCGTCAAAAAGAGTTTGCGTTCTTTTTTTCAAACCTACATACTCTTGTTCAAAATCCAAGAGAAGATTCAAAACATGCTGGACGGGAATACTATCCTGGTTCTTACTTAAATTAAGAACACATCCTAAACAGTAAGCTGTGAGAATTTGGGCATTGGTCTCTTCCACTTCCCCTAAACGAGTTTCTACAAGTTCTTGGGCAAGACTGGGAGCAGCATGGGTTACCTGTCCCCCACTGCCGCAACAAAGAGCTTTTTCGTGATGGTGTTCCATTTCCACTACCTGATAGCCCTTTTTCTCCAAAGCTTGACGGGTTTGTTTGGCAAATATTCCTTGAAAGCGGTCAGGACAGGAATCATGTACAGTGAGGATCTTTTCTTTCATTATAGGGGTATTGAAAGCTTCTGAATCCTCTAGGGCTTCATAAATGGTCAATAAAGTAATCCCCAACTCCTTAGCTAACAGTTGGAGTTGATAATAACAGTTAGAACAAGCCAAAATTACCTTTTTCACATTTAGCTTGAGGAGTTTTTCTTTTAAATCCTGGGTGAAATTTTCCCATCTTTCTTTTAAACCTAATTGCCAAAGGGGCAAACCACAACAATCCGTCAAAAGGGTGACATCCTTATATTCTTTTCTTAGATAGTCCATAGAGGTAAAAATTAGATCCGGATTATAGGTTAACATGGTGCACCCAGGGAAGAAGGCCACCTCTCCTTCTCTGTCAGGATTAAGTTCTTGGTAATCAACCCCGTAGACTTGGCGGTATGCTTTCATCACATTCAGGGGTCGATCCGGGAACATATACTTATAGTCATGGATGGGATACGTTCCTTCTGCCACGGCTTTTTTCCGCATAAATTGAAACATATCCCTGGGACTCAACCCTAGAGGACAGACTCCTTCACATAGCCCACATAGGGAGCAGGAAAAAGCTTCCTTTGGACTTAGCAATCGCTCAGCGATTTCTACCACATCCTCCCCTATGGACTGCAAAAGCTGGCATTCGGAGATACATTGGCCACAGCTTAAGCATTCATCCTGTATTTTTTGAATGATTTCTTCCCCATTCTCCTTATAACTCAATTCCTTCCCTCCTTTTACGGAATATCTACCTTATCCTAGCCCGAAGGTTTATTCTGGATCTTCATAAAGCTTCAAATAAAGCTCCATTCCTTCTTCCCCGTCAAACATTTTGGCAGCCATTCCTTTTACTTCATCATAGTTCTCTTCATAATCCAGGAGGATATTAAGAATATGACGAACTTCAACTTTCCTTTCGTCAATGTTGCCGAAGTTAAGAACACAGGCATGACAAGTGGCTAAGAGAGTATCGGCTCCTGCTTCTTCAGCTTCCGTTAAGTTTTGGGTTTCATGTTCTGTTGACCATTCAGGATGGAAATGACCCATTTGTCCACTACTGCCACAGCAGACTGAGTCTTTGCCATGGTGTTTCATTTCCACTCTCTTATAGCCATTTTCATCCAATGCTTCCCTTACTTGCTTTGCGTAAATCCCATCAAAGCGATCTGGACAGGCGTCATGGACGGCATATACTCTTGAATTTTGGTTTTTCACAAACTGCCCCTTTAAAGCCTCAATAACTGTCATAATTTCAAAATCCTGAAAACCTTCCTGGTTTTTAAACTGATAATAACAATTAGGGCAAGCGATAATGAAGCGTTTTACTCCTAACTCTTGAGCCTTTATTCTGGCTTGGGCTTTAAGTTTATCCCCTCTCTCTGGAAGGCCAATATGGTACATAGGAATTCCACAGCAATTATCAAAGAATACTAAGTTGGGATATTCTTTTTCTAAAGCTTGATAGACCTTTTTTGTAAGTTTAGGAGAGTAGGTGAGCAAGGAGCATCCTGGGAAAAAGGCTGTATCTCCAGGATTAGTTTCATTTAGATCCGAATAATCAACTCCATAATATTCTCGGAAAAGACTCATTACAGTAACGGGGCGGTCGGGGAATAAATATTGATAATCAACTAACTCCAGCTCCCCATTTTTAACTGCCTGGACTCTCCCTTCCTCAAACATCCGATATGGACTTAAACCAAGGTGACAAGCTGTTTCACATTTACCACAAAGGGCACAACCATACGCATCGTCAAAGGCAACCCCGCGTTTGGCGATAGCCTTAGGGGATTCATTAAGGTGGGTTAATAGGCGACAACTTTCAGCACATTTACCACATTCTGTACATTTTTCTATTATTTCTTTTCCCCAATCTTGCTCTCTTTTCATCAAGTATCACTTCCATATTTAAATTAGATTAAGAGCGACAAACTCTTTAGCAAATTCAACGAAAATGATGTGCCCAACTTGGAAAAATTCTAGTTCTCACTTTCTCTTTATTACAGACTATTAGTGGCTGATTTCTAATTCTTCTACTAAATCATCCATATACAGTGAATCGCTTTCACAAGTTTCCTTTGGGCAGGATTTACTCTCGTCCAACTTTTCTTCTAATTCTTCGTCCAATTTTTCTTCAGATTTCCCTTCTAGCTTGAGCCTTTCTTTATAGGCCCAATCTTTATCTTGTAAAAGAGCCCGGCCCACACCTACTAAATCCGCCTTTCCGCTTTCAATGATCTCATTGGCCTTAGCACCGGTTTTGATTCCTCCAGTGACGATAAGAGGAATGTTTACATAAGGCCTGATGGTTTCCGCCATGTAGGTAAAGAATCCTTCCTCTCCCTTTTTAATGTAGCCAGAAATTCCTCCGGAAAGATCTATACAGTCTACACCGACTGCTTCTAAGGCCTGAGCAGCGGTAATGCTATCCTGAAGAGTATTGCCATCAGGCAAGCGATCATCGGCACCTAAGCGATAGAAAACGGGGTAATCTTTCCCAACAGCACGGCGAACTCTCTTAACTACCTCTAAAGGGAAGGTAAGCCGCCGCTCTAAGGAGCCTCCATATTCATCATGGCGGAAATTTGTCAGAGGTGAATAAAACTGATTGAGAAGATAACCATGAGCTCCATGAATTTCTACAAAGTCAAACCCGGCTTTTTGGGCACGACGGGCGGCCCGTGCGAAGTCTATGGCAATTTCCTTAAGGTCTTCATGTTCTAGCTTTTTTGGTAATACCCGATAAGATGTTTTTTCTTTGCCACCAAATCGTTTCAAATATTTGGACTGAACACTTGATGGTCCACTGGGAGTATCTAAAGCCCTAGCTCCTGCATGGCTGATTTGGATTCCAACGGTAACTCCATACTTTTTGATTTCGGCAGCGAGAATTTCTAGTCCCGGAATTAAAGAATCATCATAGATCCCTAGTTGGCAGGGGTGGGCTTTCCCTATCGGATTAATATAAGAATGTTCTACAATAATCATACCTACATCACGAGTGCGAGCTCGGTAATGCTCGATGATCTTATGACTAACGGCTCCATCTTCTGTGGCAATATCCAATGCCATAGGTGGCATAACTATTCTATTTCTAATTTTGAGATTTTTTATCTGAAAAGGAGTAAACAATGGCAACATATCCATCACTCCCTTACTACTTGACACTGTTACTCTTCCGTATTTTCAGGTGGTAAAGCCACAGATTCTATACCTAAGTCATCTAAGACGCCAATTGTCCGTTGGGGAACCATTATAGTGTCATCAAATTTTGCGGAGTGTTCAATTACTCTTAACATAGGAAGTTGGCTAGCAAGGTCTACTGGAAGATCCACATCGGGAATATCCTCCACATAACCTAAAGGAAGATCCTCCTCTTTGGCCTTTCTATATAGCATATCTAAGGCGGTAATTCCGTTTACATTGTAGAAGACAGAGTGAAAATCAAAATTGGTGGTGCATGTTAATCCTACAAGAGAGAATCCACCTTCTTGACAGGCACCTTCAACTAGAGCTGCACCAATTAAGGAGCCATCGCTACTTTTAATTTCTTTAGTAGCCTTTTTCTGTCCAGCTTCACTCTTGCTGAGACGCTCTAATTTCTCTAAGGCTTCCCTTAAAATATGTGGTTGCATTGTGGGTAAATCTCCCCCACTGATCAAGATAGCGTCAGCAATACGATCATCAGCCCCATTTTTCAGAATGTAGTCTGTAGCATATTGCATACACTCATCAAAGGTCCCACCTTCATCAGGAAAGACTCCGGCGATCTTTTCGGGATTTTTGACCTGGGATAATAGTTTGTCAAGATACTCCCGATCTCCGTCTTTGTTATAGCAAAGCCAAAATTCTCCTTCATCTACTGCTGTACATACATCGATGACATCTAGCACGCAAGACTCATAAAACTGTGTTGCTTCTTCTTCTGTTAAAATACCCCCTCGGGCTTCTGTTAAGCGTGTTTTACATTCTCCAACACGAGGTACTTTTGTGAATACTAGTATGACTTTTTTCATTTATTTTTCCCTCCATAGTAGATCATTGGTACAGGTTGACATTTATCTTGATCTGGACATTCTCCACATTGATCCCGATACCACTCCGGGATATCTTCTAAAGTGCAAGGTTTAAAGCCCATTTTCTCGTAAAAACCTACTGCATAACCTCGCGCTAAAGTTGCCAAAGTAAATTCATTATCTATTCCTTTTTCCCAAAAAACTTCTTTGCAACATTCCCAAGGATCTTCGAGTATTGTAGATAATAAGGCTTTACCCACACCTTGAGTTTGGAGGCCTTCTTTAACCCCGATTACTTCAAGAAAGAATAGCCCTTCATCACACTGGGAAATCTTTGCTCCCCCAACAATCTCTCCTTCATCCTTAGCAACTAATACTTCATCAATCTCTCCGGGATAACCCATTTGATACTCCGTTAAAATATTTATAACATCGAGTTCTTCATGCTCTTGGGCAAATGAGATTGATATTGTCATGACCTATTTTTCCTCCCTTCCACTTATGACCTTTAAGGATAAGGAGATAGCCTTTATCCTTAATTCCTTCCTATGTTGCATACTTATAATGCAATTATCATGCCAATATAACAAAAGAAGCTGAAAGGCGGACAAATACTCCTTTTCACGAGTTCAGAGAAAATGAGTATAACTAAAAACCATTTCATTTTAGGGAAAATCTTTTTCATTTTGAGACAAAAAGTCATTAAAATAAGGGAAAAGTAAAATCTTTCCCCTTAGGCAAGTACCTTAATTCACTTGTCCTGACA
>JAAZLD010000160.1 GCA_012799495.1 Desulfitobacterium sp.
AAGCCGGGGAAAGAAGAACTACATCTCCAGCTACAGCTTCCCCAATAGCCAACTCTACTGCATCCTCAAAAGAGCTGGCCCGAAGATAGCGGCTTACTCCTACATTTCGGGCCGCTTCTTCCATCTCTGGGGCAGCCGAACCCACTAGGACTAAACTTTTCACTTTCTTCTTAACTAATTCCATAAAGTCATGAAAATCTAAACCCTTGTTTTGTCCTCCAGCGATGAGAACAATGGGCTCATCAAAAGCATAGAGGGCTTTTTCTACTGCATCAGGATTAGTCCCTTTGGAATCATTGATAAAAAGGATGCCATCATATCTTCCCACCACTTCTTGGCGGTGTTCTACTCCTTTAAACTCTCTTAATCCTTGGGCAATTTCTTCCCATGCTAGCCCTAATTCTCGGGCTGCCCCGATTGCAGCCATCACATTCTCTAAATTATGACTTCCCCGTAATTGGAGTTCTTGCCGCTGGATAATAGGTGTATGCTGACCTTTTTCTCCATAAACTATTTCTTCTCCCCGGAGCGAATAGCCATCTTCCAATAATTTAGTGGTGCTAAAAAAGATTATCCTGCTTTTTAAGCCTGGAGCTAAAGCTCGCACAAGAGGATCATCCCAGTTTAAAATTGCACAATCCTCTTCCATTTGATTTTTAAAAATACGGCTTTTAGCTTCCACATAATTTTCGATAGTACCATGTCTATCCAAATGATCCGGTGTTACATTGAGGAAAATCCCCACTTGGAACCTAAGGTTATCGATGAGTTCCAGCTGAAAACTAGAAAGTTCAGCCACCACAATACCCTCATCCGGCAATTCACCTACCTGGCTACTTAAGGCTACCCCAATATTTCCTGCTACTAAGGTAGATTTGCCAGTCCTTTTCGCTAGCTTGCCTAACAAAGTAGTAGTAGTAGTTTTCCCATTAGTTCCTGTAACCCCGATTTTGAAGGAAGGATGATCTCGTAAAGCCATTTCCACTTCACTCCAGACAGGGACCCCTTCAGCCTTTCCTTTTTGAATAAAAGGAAGTGTGGGGGGTACCCCTGGAGAAAGAACTATCAAGTCCGCCTTTACTTCCTCCCATTTAGGGCTCTTATCTAGAACCATCTCTTCTTTTTTCAGTCCTAGTTCCGCTAGTCCTGAAAGTTTTTCAGGCGGTGCCCCATCTGTTAAAATCACTTGAGCCCCAAGGGCTTTCAGTCGTCTAATAGCCCCCTGTCCACTTTTACCTGCTCCCACGACCAGAACTTTTTTTCCTGCCAAATTCATATTAGGTGATACCTCCCATAAAAGCAGCAATCCCGAGGATTCCGCAGAGGAGAGAAGCTAGCCAAAAAACAATAACTACCTTCCATTCGCTCCATCCTCCTAGTTCAAAATGATGGTGTAAAGGACTCATCCGAAAAACCCTCTTACCAGTTGTTTGGTAGGATATCACTTGGATAATAACGGAAAAGGCTTCAACTACATACACTCCACCGATAAGCAAAAGGATCAACTCAGTTTTGGTTATAATGGCCAAACCCACTAAAGCTCCTCCTAAAGCGAGAGAGCCTGTGTCCCCCATGAAAATCCGGGCAGGGTTTTTATTAAAGCGTAAAAATCCTAAACAGCCACCAAGAGCAGCAGCTGCGAAAACTGCCAAATCCGATTCATGAGCCAAAATTGCTACCCTTCCACCTTGAGAAGATACTAGTAAAGCTATTATTATATAGCTTAAAAAACTAAAAAAGGTACTTCCTGCTGCCAAACCATCTAAGCCATCAGTTAAATTAACAGCATTAGTAATTCCCACAATAATAAAAGCCACAAAGGGATAATAGAAAAAACCAAAATCCAAATGGATAGATGTGAAGGGAATCACCAAGTCTGTCCCACGGCCTAAATACTGAGTGGCTACCCAAGTGAGGAGAAAAGCTAGGGCAAATTGCCCTATTAGTTTTTGATAAGCTCTTAAGCCCAAGTTACGACCCATAACTACTTTAATAAAATCATCTACAAAACCGATTAACCCAAAACCTAACATGGAACTAACTAAAACAATCATTTCCAGAGAAGTAGGTTTTTCCGCCATAACTAAAGCAGATACCACTATGGCAACTAAAAAGATAATTCCTCCCATGGTAGGAGTACCAGCCTTTGCTAAATGGCTCTTAGGCCCCTCTTCCCTAATATTCTGACCGAATTTTAACACCCTTAAAACAGGGATGAGGATAGGGCCTAAGATTAAAGTAATGATTAAGGCTAGAATAGCAGCCATAATTATACGTTCTAACATGAATTATTCCTTCCTTTTCTCGAGACCTTCTTGAAGGGCTTTTGTCACTTCTTCCATTTTCATACCTCGAGAAGCTTTAATCAAGACCCAAGTCTCCGGTTTATTTGCAAGAATCTGTCGAGCCTTGGCAATCCCTTCTTCTCTTTCCCTTACAGTAGTAATCAAAGAAGAATCCATACCATGATCCTTAGCCCCTCTGGCGATTTCCTGAGCTAAGGGGCCCACAGTAATTAATTCCTTGATCCCTAACTCAGCTACCATTCGACCAACCGCATAATGACCTTCGGAAGCAGAATCACCTAGTTCGTACATATCCCCTAAAATAGCCAAGGTATGTGAGCCCCCTCTTTCCTTTAAAATCTTTAAGGAAGCTATCATAGAGGCCGGATTAGCATTATAAACATCACTGATTAAGGAGGAATTATTAAGACCTTTCTGGAGCTCTAAACGCATAGGAGAGAGTTCCATTTCTTCCAGGCCAAGAGCTCCTTCCTCCAAAGAAACTCCCAAAAGAAAACCTGCACTTAAAGCAGCTAAAGCATCCAATACATTATGGTCACCAGGTAAAGGAAGTTTTACCTTTTGGCCTGTAGGAGTGTTCTGATACTTAGCAACAAAATCAGTACCCAAGATACCCCAAGGCTTCAACTCATCACCTTGTAAATCCGGCTTTTGATATTTACCCTCTAACCCATAGAAAAAGAAGAACACTTTTTCTTGGGGCATTTTATTGGAGGATTCTTGGGAAGATTCTAGGGAAAATTTTTGGGCTAGTTTAACACTCCACTCATCTTCACTATTGATAATTCCTTTCCCATCAAGAGGTAAAGCCTCAATAAGCTCCCATTTAGCCCGAGCTATATTTTCCTGGGAACCTAAAAGTTCTAGATGAGTAGTGCCGATATTAGTGATAATTCCTAAATCCGGCTTAGCGATAGTGCAGAGAAAAGCGATCTGCTTAAGCCCCCGCATCCCCATTTCTAAGACCAAAATCTCTGTATCCTGGGGAGCATTAAGGATAGTTAAGGGAAGTCCTAATTCATTATTTTGGTTTTCTAGATTTTTGTGAACTCGGTACTTTTGGGCCAAGACACTAGCCACCATATCCTTGGTGGTAGTCTTCCCATTGCTCCCGGTAATTCCGATTACCTTAGCTCCTAACTCTTGGCGGCGAATTCTAGCCAATTCTTGCACTGCCTCTAAGGTTGAATCAACTATAATCAGAGCTTTCCCTTGAGGAACCACCACGGGAGCCCGTTCCTGAAGGCGCTCTCTTTCTCCGATACAAATAGATGCCCCTTTTTCCCAAGCAGCTTCAAGGTAGTCATGACCATCCACTCTTTCCCCTTCCAGGGCAAAGAATAGCTGGCCCTCCCCAACTTGCCTACTATCAATTGCCCCTCCCCATACCTTAGCCTGGGGAGAGCCCTGTAGTTCTCCCTTGAGGATCTGTGCTATTTGTTGACTATCCCACATATCCCTGCCTCCTTAGGGCTTCTCGAGCCACTTCTCGATCATCAAAAGGAAGAACATCTTGGCCAATAATCTGATAATCTTCATGGCCTTTGCCGGCGATCAAAACCGTATCCCCTGGTTTTGCCAATATACAGGCACTTTCAATAGCATGACGACGATTTTCATTAGCGGTATATTCAAAACCTTCGATACCTTCAAGGATATCTTGGATAATTTTGCGAGGATTTTCTGTCCGAGGATTGTCGGAAGTTATGATCACATGATCACTTAGAGCCTCAGCAATGGCTCCCATCTTAGGCCGCTTGCTTTTATCCCGATCTCCCCCACAGCCAAAGACGGTGATTAGACGACCTTTAGTAAACTCCCGGGCAGTGCGACATACATTTTCTAATCCATCTGGAGTATGAGCATAATCTACAATCACTTGGAAAGGCTGACCCATCCGGATACTTTCAAAACGTCCCGGCACCCCGGGAATAGAGCCTAAAGCCTCTCCTACAATTTGTGGGTCCATACCCCTTTCTACAGCCCAAGCAAAGGCTGCTAAGGCATTATAGACGCTAAACATCCCCGGAGTTGAATAGTGAACTTTTTGTTTTTGTCCATTAAAAGAAATCGTAAATTCAACTCCATCAGCACCAAGGGCAATATCTTCAGCCTGATAATCAGCTTTTTCTTCCACTCCATAAGTGATTATTTTTCCCGCCGCAACCTTAGCAATAGACTCAGAAGCAGGATCATCTCCATTGAGTAAGGCAATTTTAGGTTGTTTCTCACCTTGGAGGTTTTTGAAAAGTTCTGCTTTAGCCTGAAGATACTCCTCCATTGTTTTATGAT
>JAAZLD010000161.1 GCA_012799495.1 Desulfitobacterium sp.
CAAAATTATTAGCTATATTATAATAAAAAGATAAGTTTTATGGAGGTATTTTATGACAAAACCATTTAAATCAGGATTTATTACCATTGTTGGTCGACCTAATGTGGGTAAATCTTCCTTGGTAAATTATTTATTAGGGGAAGAGAGAGTTATTGTCAGTGATATCCCAGGTACAACTAGAGATGCTATCGATACAAAATTCGAACATGATGGTAAACAATATATTATTATTGATACAGCTGGAATGCGCCGTAAAGGGCGTATTGAAGACCTTACTGAGCAATATAGCGTGATTCGCTCTCTACGGGCTATCGATCGTTCCGATGTTATATTAATGTTAATCGATGCTACTGAAGGTGTCACTGAGCAAGATAAGAGAATAGTAGGCTATGCCCATGAAGGGGGCAAGGGAATCATTCTTGTGGTGAATAAGTGGGACCTCATTGAAAAAGATGATAAGACTATGAATCTCTTTGAAAAGGAAATCCGAGAACAGTTAAGCTTTATGCAGTATGCTCCTACCATGTTTATCTCAGCAAAAACTGGTCAAAGAATTAATAAGATACTAGAGTTAGTTGACTTTGTTGCAGAACAACACTCTACTCGGATTTTAACTTCAACTCTAAATGAGCTTGTCCGGGAGTGGGTTTATCTAAATCCTCCACCAACGGATAAAGGAAGAAGATTGAAAATCCTCTATGCTACTCAAGCAGGTGTGAAACCTCCCACCTTTGTGTTTTTTGTTAATGATCATGAGCTGATGCATTTTTCTTATCGCCGCTATTTAGAGAATCAATTGCGGGAGAGTTTTGGCTTTGAGGGATCACCTATTCGGATAGTCGTTAGACAAAAGGATGAAAAGAGGGAATAAGAATGTGGAAATACGCCATCTTCCTTGTTGCTTATTTTTTAGGGGCGACTCCCTTTGCTTATCTTGCTGGCCGCTTAAAAGGAATTGATGTGCGCCAGCATGGTAGTGGTAATGTAGGTACTACAAACGCCTTTCGTCTTTTGGGAGCAAAAATTGGGATTATGGTGTTATTGGGGGATGCTTTAAAAGGTGCTCTCGCAGCATTGCTTGGCTATTGGGCCTTTGGCCCTTGGGGAGGGATCCTTGGGGGATTATTGGCTATGATAGGACATAGCTGGAATCCCTACTTCGGCTTTAAGCCTAGTGGTAAGGGAGTGGCTTCGGGATTTGGAATTATTCTTGTCTTAATGCCCAAAATAACGTTAATCGCCCTTTTAATATTTATCCTAGTTGTAGCTTTTAGTCGTTATGTTTCATTGGGCTCTGTCCTAGCAGCCCTATCGGTAGGTATTATGGTTTTCTTATTTCAGGAGCCTTTAGCTTATAAAGTTTTTGCTGTCTTAGCTGTAAGTGTTGTGATCTTTCGCCATAAAGCTAATATGCAGCGAATCTTTAGTGGAACAGAAAACCGCTTTCAGTTCAAAAAGTAGTTGAATAGGGTAGTATGAATAGTTTAGAAGGAAACTTAATGAATTAAGTAATAAGGAGGATTATCTTGGCAAAAGTTACAGTCTATGGCGCAGGAAGCTGGGGGACAGCTTTAGCTATTACCATTGGGAAAGCTGGCCATGAGGTATCATTGCTAGGTCGAAATCCAGATGATATATCAGCAATGAGTGAGAAGGGGGAAAACCTTCGTTATTTGCCTGGGGCAATGCTCCCTCAGAATGTTAATCCTACAATTGATCTCCAAGAATTGAAGGATTCTGATGTTATTGTCCTTAGTGTCCCTTCCCATAGTGTCCGTGCTACAGCTCAAAAGATTAAGCCCTTGATCAGGGATAAAACTATCTTAGTAAACACAGCTAAGGGTCTTGAAGAGGGAACTAGTCTCAGACTATCTCAGGTTATAGCTGAGGAATTACCTAATAACCCTATTGTAGTTTTGTCCGGCCCTAGCCATGCAGAAGAAGTGGGACGTGGTATGCCTACTACTGTAGTAGTCTCTTCACCAGACACCCAAGTGGCAGAGAAGATCCAGGACCTAATGATGACACCGAAATTCCGTGTTTATACTAACCCTGATATTGTGGGAGTGGAATTAGGTGGAGCCTTGAAGAATATCATTGCTCTCTGTACCGGTTTAGCAGATGGCTTGGGTTTTGGAGATAATACTAAAGCAGCTTTAATGACTCGGGGAATTACTGAGATTACTCGCCTTGGGGTAGCTTTAGGAGGTAATCCTCTGACCTTTGCTGGATTATCAGGAGTGGGGGATTTAATTGTTACTTGTACAAGTCAGCATAGTCGTAATCGACGGGCTGGGGTGGCTCTAGGCCAAGGAAAATCCCTGGCAGAGGTATTAGAGGAAGTAGGGATGGTTGTTGAGGGTGTGCGGATTACCAAAGTTGCCTATGAACTTAGTCAGGAATCAGAAATTTCCATGCCAATTACCGAACAGGCATATTATGTTCTTTTTGAAGGAAAGGATCCCCACGAAGCTGTGGCTTCCCTAATGATGCGGGGTAAAAAACATGAAATCGAAGAAGTGGCTCAGTTTGCCATCAAGGAAAAATTCAAGTAGAAAGTTGAGTTTAAAGCCACTCCCCTTTAGATAGTACCTGAAAGAAATATAGGGCTATCCAGAGGGGAGTTTTTTATTTTTATAGGAGAGTTTTTCATCAATAAGGATTACTCTATATTTTTTATAACGGTAGAAGAGAAACACAATCGTAAAAAAATAAAATCAAAAGATATAATTGGTATAAAATGTTTTCTTGGCACATAGCAATGTAAAGGATTGGGTAGATTTTACTCCTTAAAAAAATTTTTAAGTTAAAGGACATATGTGGCATAAATGCCCAAGCCAATCAATATATTTATATTGCGTAATGTGCTAGTCCAGTTATCCATTATCCATCACTTGTGTTGGGAGGTGGGGGGATAAGGTGGGGGCCCTTCCCCGGTTTTGGGACGGCACTCAAAAAAAGGGAGGGAATTTTGTGGAAAAAGTGGACATTTATAAAGATATCGCAGAACGAACAGGGGGCGATGTCTACCTCGGAATCGTTGGACCAGTCCGCACTGGGAAGTCCACCTTTATCAAGCGCTTTATGGATCTCCTGGTCCTACCCAATATCGTTGATGTATTTGAGCGGGAACGAGCCAATGATGAACTTCCCCAGAGTGGTTCAGGTAGACAAATTACGACTACAGAGCCTAAGTTTATTCCAGCAGAGGCGGTGGAAATCTTAGTTAAAGACAGCATTCAGATGCGAGCCCGGTTAGTAGATTGTGTAGGCTATGCTGTTGAAGGTGCAATTGGTTTTGAAACTGAAGATGGGGAAGAACCCCGTTTGGTTCACACTTCCTGGAGTGAAGAACCTATGGCATTCCAAGAAGCAGCTGAGATTGGCACACGCAAGGTCATTACAGACCACTCTACTATTGGAATAGTGGTAACTACCGATGGTTCCATTACAGAGATTCCCCGGGAAGCTTATGAGGAAGCTGAGGAAAGAGTAATCGAAGAACTTAAGCAGTTAGGAAAACCTTATATTGTTGTTCTAAATACTACACGTCCTTATTCAGATACAACCATGGAATTAGTTAATTTATTGGAAGAAAAGTACAGCATTCCCGTTATTCCAGTTAATTGTCTGGAGATGACTAATGAGGATATCACTCAAATCCTTGAGGAAGTTCTCTATGAATTCCCTGTGGACGAAGTGAAAATTGATATACCTGAATGGGTGGAAGAGCTAGATTTAAGTCATCCAGTCCGGGCTAGTTTCCAAGAATATGCAACAGAATCTGTTGAAGAGATTCACCGAATTAGGGATATTGATCAAGCATTAGATAAGTTAAGCGAATGTCCCCATGCTCAAGATGTTATATTAAAGGAAATGAATCTAGGTACTGGTTTAGCTGTTATTGAAATGACTGCAGTGGAAGGGTTATTTAAAAACGTATTGCAAGAGCTAACAGGTGTAGACTTAGATGGTGAACACACACTTCTTAGATTAGTCCTAGATTATAGTAAAGCCAAAAAGGAATGGGACAAATTGGCCCCGGCCATCGATGAGGTTCGTACCCAGGGTTATGGTGTGGTAACACCTTCTTTGGACGAGATGTACTTAGAAGAGCCTGAACTAGTGAAATCCGGTGGGCATTACGGGATAAAGCTAAAAGCCAGCGCTCCCTCTCTTCATATCTTACGTGCAGATGTAACTACAGAAATAACCCCCCTAATTGGCACAGAGAAACAAGCAGAAGACCTTGTCCGCTATATTCTAGATGAATTCGAATCTGATCCTCAAAAGGTATGGGAGTCCAATATTTTCGGTAAATCCTTACATGATTTAGTCAGGGAAGGAGTACAAACTAAGCTATATCGTATGCCAGAAAATGCCCAGAATAAATTACAGGATACCTTACAACGAATTGTTAATGACGGTAATGGAGGCTTAATTTGCATTATTATCTGATATAACTACTCAAAAAGCTGTTGCCCCTTTGAAGGCAACAGCTTTTTGAGCCAGGGGGGTGAGCCAGGGGGACAGGTTAAATGGCACGCAAGTGTGCCATTTAACCTGTCCCCCTGGCTCACCTTGGTTCGCTCTATCTAGTTAGTATCGCAGAGAAAAACAAATGTTGCTAGTGGATGGACATTTGCTTATAATATTTCTGACAGAAGGAGCACTTTACCTAATCATAGTTTTCTTTTCGATTATTTATTGAAGATGCTTCCTTTGAGAAGGGGAGAAAAAAATGTCCGGTCATAATCGTAATAGGGATTTTCTTATTGTAAGTAAAGATATTCTGCCAGAGGCTATTCTTAAAACAGCCCAGGCTAAGGAACTCTTAGCTAAAGGGGATGTTAACACTATCAACGAGGCTGTTGAAAAAGTCCAATTAAGCCGTAGTGCCTATTACAAATATAAAGATGGGGTATTCCCATTTTACAAGGCTAGTAAAGAAAAAATTATTACCTTTTCTTTAATCTTGGAGAATAGAGCTGGGACTCTTTCCAACGTCCTTAATAAAATTGCTCAATTTCAAGCTAATGTTTTAACTATCAATCAGGGGATACCTTTACAGGGAATTGCTAATGTTAATATATCAATTGAAAACACTGATATGATCGATACTCCGGAAAATTTAATTGCTGCTCTAGGAGAGATTAAAGGTGTTCGTAAAATCGATATTATCGGTCAGAATTAAGGACAATTTCTTTATTGGTAAAACATAAATTCTTGCAAAAAAGAAGTATTGGTAAGAATAAATATTGGGAAAAAAATTATCGAAAACAAAAATCCGCAATTCAAATTCGAATTGCGGATTATATTTTCTTTATGGTCGGAGCGACACGATTTGAACGTGCGACCTCTACCACCCCAAGGTAGCGCTCTACC
>JAAZLD010000162.1 GCA_012799495.1 Desulfitobacterium sp.
CCATAGCTTTCCTCTATCGGATGACAGGGACTTTAAATATGGCTCATATCTCCCTTAGGGTAGCAGAAGTAGGTCAGGGGACTCTCATGACAGCAGTAGCCTTTCTCTTCTTAGTAGTTTTTAGCTTAAAGGCCGGTTTATTTCTCTTTCACTGGCTTCCAGGTTCCTATAGTGCTCCTCCTACGGCTATAGCTGCTTTATTTGCTGCCTTACTTACGAAAGTTGGGATCTATTCCATAATGAGAACCTTTTCCCTGATCTTCTATCACGATTTAGGGGTTACTCACCTGACAATAGGGATTTTGGCGGCTTTGACAATGGTTTTAGGAGCTTTAGGAGCTGTAGCATTTAATGATATTAAAAAAATCCTTACCTATAATGTAGTGGTAAGTGTGGGCTTAATTTTGGCAGGCTTCGCATCTTTTACAGAAGCTGGAATGCGAGGTTCCGTGTATTACCTGGTCCACGATATGGTTGTTAAAGCTCTGATCTTCCTTTTAGGAGGGACTATTATTCATTTAACTGGAACGAGTAAGCTTAAAGAGGTTAGCGGTCTTATTCGACTTCATCCTCGACTAGGTTGGATGTTCTTTATTGGAGCTTTATCCTTAGCGGGTATTCCTCCTCTCAGTGGTTTTATCGGTAAAATCTTCATCACTGAAGGGACTTTCCTTTCCCAGTATTACTGGCTCGGGGGTATTGGTCTCCTCACTAGCTTGATGGTTTTGTATTCCATTATGAAAATCTTTATGAATGTTTTTTGGGGCTATACTAATATTACTGAAGAAACGGAAAAAGGTACTACGAAAGGACTACTCCTCCCTATAGGGCTCCTTACCGTCCTAACTATCGCTTTAGGTTTAGGTGCTGAATTGATCAGTGATATAGTGAATTTAGCTGTAGCAGGGTTAATGGATCCTCAGCTCTATATCGATGCAGTCCTAGGAGAGAACTTCCAATAAGCCCTCACTAAGGAAAAAGGGGTGATTTTATAATGCCTAAGCAGGTCTTAATCAATCTATTTATTGGAGTCTTGTGGATGTTCCTCCAGGATGATTGGAGTATTTTATCTTTTACCAGTGGTTATTTATTTGGTCTCTTTGTTCTCTTTATTATGAGACGTTTTCTAGATAGCAAGTTTTATCTTCTTACCCTATATTACGCCTTTCGCCTATTCTGTATCTTCATTTATGAATTATTTACATCAGCTGTCTTAGTCATTAAAGAGATTGTTAAACCCAAGATTACTATTAAACCAGGGATCTTCTCCATCGAAACCAGTCTGGAAAGTGATATAGAAGTTACCCTCATCTCCCTTTTAATCACCTTAACTCCCGGCTCGGTAGTTTTTGACGTTAGTCCCGATAAGAAAACTCTCTATATTCACGCCATGGATATCCCGGAACAGAGTAAAGCGGTGATTCGCTCTATCGAAAAATTTGAAGAGGCTATTAAGAAGGTGACAAGATCATGATCGATTCTCTTTTAGGTTGGATTATATTTTTATCTTTATTCTTTGTGGTTCTTTCTATCTTGGCAACTATATACCGTCTTGTGAAAGGCCCCAATGCTTCGGAACGTATGCAAGCTCTTGATGTTTTAAGTATTAACATTATCGCCGGGATAGCCATTTTCTCCGTTTTCCTAAGAACGACTGCCTTTTTTGAGGTAATTTTATTACTTGGAATCTTATCTTTTATCGGTACGATTGCTTTTGCTCGTTTTATAGAGAGGGGGTACGTCATTGACCGGAACAGCTCTGATTGAATTAATTATTGCTATATTTATGCTTATTGGCACCATTTTCATTTTCATCAGTGCTATTGGCTTTATTCGCTTACCTGATGTCTATAATCGAGCCCATGCTCTATCAAAAAGTTCCACTTTAGGTGTATTATTCGTTTTACTAGGAACCTTTCTCTTCTTTCTTTTCATGGAAAACCATTTTAGTATTAAACTATTCTTAGGGATATTTTTTGTCTTCTTAACTACCCCAGTCTCAGCCCATGTGATCTGTCGCTCCGCCTACCGTGCAGGTGTGCCCTTGGCTCCCATAAGTGTCCAAGATGATTTGAAAGATTTTCTCTATGGAACCGATAATAAGTAATACAAAGTGGAAAGTAAAAAATAAACAAAAAAGATATTATGAGATAATCAAAAATAAGATACCACCATTAGTTTATTATCTAAACAGCCTGGTGGTATTTTTATTTTTAAAATTTTTCTGATTTTTCGTGTAAAAATCTTTAGTTAGGGGATTTTATTCTTATCCTGTATCAGTTATTATGGTAATATGTGTACTATATAATAGTGTTTTACATATTAAAAAAATTAGAACATGAGGAGAGTGATGTTTAAGTGGAGTATGGAATAGTTATTTCCGTTGTCTGCTATATGGTCGCCATGTTGGCCATAGGATACTATTCCTACAGAAGAACCTCCAGTATGTCGGATTTTACCCTTGGAGGTCGTTCTCTAGGTCCGGCAGTTACAGCCTTAAGTGCTGGAGCCGCTGATATGAGTGGTTGGCTCATGATGGGATTGCCAGGAGCTATGTTTTCCGACGGAATCAGTGCAGCCTGGATCGTCATAGGCCTTACCTTAGGTGCTTATGCTAACTGGCTCTATGTGGCACCCCGTTTACGTTCTTACACAGTAGTTGCCAAGGATTCCTTGACTATCCCCTCTTATCTGGGGAACCGTTTTCATGATACTTCCCATGTTATCCGTTTAGTTTCCGCACTTGTAATTATTACTTTTTTCACTTTTTATGTTTCTTCCGGGTTGGTTTCCGGGCCAGTTCTCTTTAATTCCACCTTTGGCCTAAGCTATCATACAGGACTCTGGATTATCCTTGCAGTTATTGTGGGATATACCCTTATTGGTGGTTTCCTGGCTGTTAGCTTCACAGACTTTGTCCAGGGCTTGATCATGGTCTTTACCTTAGTTATGGTTCCTATTATTACTATTATCCACGCAGGTGGTCCAGTTGA
>JAAZLD010000163.1 GCA_012799495.1 Desulfitobacterium sp.
CGCATATTTGCTAAAATATTTCTTCCTAACAAAATGTCCTCTTGCAGTTCTTTGAACTCATCACTTATTTCCCCTGGTTCAGGAGGAGCATCAGGTTTTTGGCGTCTTTTCACTCGCTGGCGAGTCATCTCTTCAATATTTTCTCCTCGCTCGATAAAACCTCGACACACCTCTAAAAGTAATTCCATAAGTTGCATTTTCTCGCTGGCATTATACTCTTCCCGGGCTTTATCATATAAATTTCTTGTTAGAGCCAGTCGTTTTTCTAGTTCATCTTTTTTCACTTTTTCATATTTATTATAAAGATGAGAAGAACAATAATGATCTATGCTCTCAAGAAAAAACTTAGAGGAATCGAATAAGAGCTCACTAACGCTTTTTTCGAACATTTTCCTATAGCGTGGCGGAGCTAAGATTTGATTGATACCCAAAGCCACAGCTAGTCCTAAAAGGATAGATATGGAGCGGGCCAATGCATGCTCAAGAAATTGTTCCGACGGTGCGTCTAAGATAAAAATAATAGAAACAACACCTATTCCAACACCTCTCCAGCCAATTCGATTAACTAAAGCGATCATCAAAATTACTGCCAGGCCAATTATGTAAGGATTTGATCCTACGGTAAGCCCCAAACCAATAGCCAACAATATAGCTACTAGATTGATAGAGATCTGCTCCCAGGCATTGTTTAAAGCTTTACTAACTGATGGTTGCATATTAATTACCACAGTAATGGCAGCAAAACTTGCTGGCTCAACCCCAAAAGCTTCACATAAAATTAAGACTATTGTTACTCCCAAACCTGTCTTCAAAATTCTTGGACCAAACCACTTTTTTAGTTTTTCAAACACAAGAACCACCGTCCCTTCAAGGAACTGATGCTGGATAGAATGAGTATAGTCCTTCCAAGTTTTTTTGACAAGTTAGAATCTTTATCTATGGGGAAATTATTATTATGTCACGTGGGCAATCACATAAAAAGCGAGCTCCCTCTTCTCCTTCCACCACTAAAGTATCCTCTACCCCAATAGCCCCTTCTCCTGGAAAGATAAATTTAGGTTCTACTGATATAACCATACCGGGGGCTAGAGTTATATTTGCACCTTTACTAATGGTGGGAAGTTCGTCTAATTCCAAGCCTATACCATGTCCTACAAAGGGTACTCGGGAGGAGCCATAACCCATAAAATTATTTTCATAAGGAGTCTCCCTCCTTACCCATTCCAAGATTTCATCATAAATTTCCCCAATAACCCTCCCGGGAACTAAGGCTAATCGGATGAGTTCTTCAATTTGTAAGGTATATGCGTAAGCTTCGAGGAGTTTGGGAGAAGGTTCACCTATTACAGCCATTCTCGTAGTATCAATTTGATAGCCATTAAAAGCTAAAGCCAAATCGATCATTACCATATCCCCTTCTTTGATAGGATTGGCAGATGGGCCAAGGGGATGGGCAAAAGAAGCTCCTAAACCTCCTACCGGACCATTAAAATAAGTTGGGATTGCTCCCTGTGGTCCCGCCACTACCCCACCAAAATGAAACTCAAAATTAAAAGCTCGTGTTCTTAACATAGTTTCATGACCTAGAGTCCGCGCCTTCCATTCGATAAGCCCTTCCAATTCAATTTCCGTCATACCTGGCCGAAGTACAGTAGGAATGTATTTCATTAACTCTTTATATATTTCCCCTGTTTTTTCTATTTGAGCAATTTCCCAAGGAGATTTTACCGCCCGCAACAACCTCAAATCATAGGATATATCTACCATCTCAGTTTGAGGAAAATATCTTTGATAACGCCGAAAATTGGCTACAGGCAGAACATCAAGTTCGAGACCTAAAGTTTGGGGATAGGAATGACCATACTCCTTGATCAGTTGAGGTAATTTAGATAAACCTGTAAGAGGATGA
>JAAZLD010000164.1 GCA_012799495.1 Desulfitobacterium sp.
CAAGCTCTGGCTACTGGAGCATCTGTAGTATGTACTGCTTGTCCTTTCTGCTTGACTATGTTCAGCGATGGTATCGGTGCTCGTGAAGCAGGAGAAACAACTAAAGCCCTTGATCTTGCAGAAGTAATTGCCCAAGGCCTTAATTAAGGAAGTCTGCTAATAATCCCCTATAGAATATTAAAAGAGAGAGACGGTCATCTGACCGTCTCTCATACTTAATGGGCCGCCCATAGCAAATGCCACTTTTATGGGCTATCTAATCCCTTCACAGCTATCACAGATTACTTCTGTGACAGAACCATTCTCCCCAGATTCTAGAACTGTTTTGCCACATTGGGAGCAAACAACTCTAAAGGGATGGTCGTTACTGGTTGCTTTTTCAGCTAAAGAAGCTCGAGAACTTAGATTAACCATAGAAACAGTGCCTCCTTCGATTATAAAAGTATTTATTAAGGATATTTATCATTGTGATCTATCAAAAATATTACGCTTTTTGTTAAGCATTTTTCAGAACAATTATCAAGAATAATTATCAAGAAACTATCTTTATTCTACACCATTCTGATCATTTAATACAATTTTAAAATATATTGCCAATTGTAGGAATACTACAAACAATACCTAAGAGAGAAAGGCATAAAGCCTACAGAGGGGGAAAAACAAAATGAATCTTAAGGAGATAGCTCCAGATATATACTGTCTGAGAATGCCAATCGATGTCGGTGAACCTGATATTAATATGTATATTTTCGATGGAGAAGTTCCTACCATTATCGATGTAGGAATCAACACACCGGAAATTTATGAAGGGATCCAGAAAGCCCTCAAAGAAATCGGTATTAAAGGAATTAAACAAGTCCTCCTAACTCACTGGCATGTGGATCATGGAGGATGTGCCGAGCGCTTAAGACAAGATGGAGCAGAAATTTTCATTGGTAAAAAAGATTATGAGGAATGGGTAAGCTTTATAGAAGGAGAAAGCTTTGAAGTATTCGAAAAATTGGCTGGCAAGGTTTGGGGCGTACCAGATAAGGAATTGGCCGCAATAATGAAGTACAATAAAAAACTTCTTTATGTTACGGAGCTACCTAAAAAAGTACAAATTATCCCCATTGGTGCCACTATTAAAGCAGGAAATACAAGCCTTAGAGCCCTCTACACACCAGGACACACCTCAGGACATATGTCTTTTCTTGAAGAGGAGAAAAGCTTACTGTTTTCAGGGGACTTTCTTCTCCCTGAAATAATACCTTACCCTGGAGCCTGGCTAGAAAATGACCAAGTTGTAAGCGGTTTACCAAGCTTTTTAGAAGCTTTAAACCGAATTGAAATGCTAGAGCCTAAAGAGTACTTTCCTGCTCATGGGCGAAGTAGACGTAGCCCAGCCTCGCGAAGTCAAGAAATGAAAAACCAAATCCAACGTCAAATCCAAAACTTCACCCCCCGCTCCACTGTTTATGAAGGAGCCCTCGAAATGAGCAAAGGTGAATTCCACCCAGTCATCACCTTTGTCAACCTCCACTACGTCTACGGCTGGCAAACCCTCATGGCCCACGTGTGAGCCACGTGAGCCACGTGAGCCACGGGGACAGGTCAAATGAGCCACGGGGACAGGTCAAATGGCACGCTCTCCCTTGAGCCTTGGGCGAGCCACGGGGACAGGTCAAATGGCACACCTCCCTTGAGCCTTGGGCGAGCCAGGAGGACAGCATGAATCCCATAAAAAATGAATCTATAAAAAATATGAATCCCATCAAACAACTAAAGTGGCTCCCACTGGGGGCCATTTTAGTTTTTCCCCATATTTATTTCTTCTGCTTTAATATATTCTTTACTCTTCACCTTATCTTTGTAAATTTTTATTACTCCTTTTAGTCAACTTAAGACTACTCCTTAGTATCAAATAAAGCTTAAGTACCACTATGGTAAATCAATGGCCGCCCTTTGCTTAGTAGGGAAAAGCATAATATAATGAATTATTACTTCAGATAAATACACAATAGATAAAGGTATGAGGAAATATGAGCACAGAAGAGAAAAACACAAACTCTTACCCAACTAAACAGAAAGCCAATATAGCCCTAGCCTTATCAGCTCTGGGCCTATTAGTCGCTTTTCCTTTTCAAGGTTCTTTTTGGGGGGGTCTTCTTACTAGTGGGTGTGGGGCAGCTTTAGTAGGAGGCTTGGCAGATTGGTTTGCAGTGAATGCCCTATTTCGCCGTCCCTTAGGAATACCTAATGGGCGGGTTTTCCGGACAGAGATCATCCCCCGGAACAGGAAAAAGATCTTCCGGGCTTTAAGCACCATGGTCGAAGAAGAATTATTACCCCAAGAAGCCCTCAAAGAAAAACTTAAAAACTATGATTACTTTGCTCCCATCGCAAGTATTCTATCTTCTGCCGAGAGGGAGAAACTAGCAAATCTGTCTCAGGATATAATCCAGCACCTGACACAACATATTTTATTTATACTTCAACAAGAACTTATTCCAGAGAACAATACTTTAACTACGGAAACTCAAATTACAAAAGCTCAATCTACGGAAACTTTAACACTAGAAACTTTAACTACGGAAACTTCGGCCATAGATAATAATACTACGAAAGTAATATTAGCAGTAGAAATAGATGCTTTACTAAAAAATGATGATTTCCAGCAAAAACTCACACTACATCTAGAAAAGGCTCTACAGGATTTTCTCCATAGTAAAGAAGGGGAAAGCCTCATTAGAGAATTCATATTTACCCTTAAACTATGGCTAGGAGATACAGAAGTTCACTTTTGGCTTACTCATTGGTTAGAAGATGCCATTGAACGTTACATAGAAAGGCACCCTTCTCGCCGTATCTTAGCAATTTTTCTTCCTAATCCATCAGAGTTAGCCCAATTAATCCAAAACAAAATATCTAGCTACCTTATGGAAGAGGAAACTATTAAGGAGATAAAAATCTGGCTCGCCAATGGAATTGAAAGAACCTTCCGTCCCAAATTATTGCAAGAGCCTATCGAACCATCTAAAGAAGCCCCCCAAAAAACCGATAATGAAGACCCCCTCGAAAACTTCTCGGAAAATACCTCAATCTCCTCAGAAAACATCGCGAGCTCCTCAGAACATATCTCAAGTACTTCAGAATATATAACAGAAAAACTGACCAAAAATATTGCAGACCACCTAATTAACTATCTCCAAACAAATTCTCTGGACAAGGAAAGAAAAGAAAACTTCACAAATACATTGGAAAAGGAACTCACTCAAAAAATTGATAAGACCCTCTTAAACCTCCAAGAAGATCTTTTAAAACGCCATATTTTTAACACCAAGATCTATAACCTCCTACTTCCTCTTATAGAAAGGAAACATGGTCACATAAAGGTGATGATCTATGAAGGGCTCCAGGAGTATTCCGGTGAGGAACTAACTGAGTTAATAGAGTCTAAAGCCGGCGATGACCTCCAAATGATTCGCATTAACGGCTCCATTATCGGTGGACTTGTTGGAATACTTATCTACCTGGTAAACGGTTTATTCATTTAAAAAGACATAACCTTATCCAAATATTCAGCAATAATGTCATTAAAATTTTCATATCTAAAGTTATCATCAAAACTTGTCATCAAAACTTTTTAAGGAAGATAATTATGAACTATACTTCAGACTATCGCAAAAAAGCCAATATCGTTTTAGCAGCAGTCTTTTTATTTTTCCTTTGTACTACAGGACTAAGAATACTTTACCCAACTCACCAAGGAATCTATTTTCTTTTCTTTGTCAGTGAAGCTGCTTTAGTAGGAGGAATCGCTGACTGGTTTGCTGTCACTGCCCTTTTTCGCAAACCCCTAGGCTGGCCATATCATACAGAAATCATCCCTCGCAATCGGGAGAAAATGATTGAAGGGGTCGTAAGTATCGTGGAAAAAGAACTACTTAGCCCCCAATTACTCCGTTCGAAAATCACCACTTTTTCTTTAGCCTCTTGGCTCATTAAAAAAGGTGAGGAAAAGGGAGGTTCACAATACCTCACTAAAAAAGCTCTTGCTTTTCTCATGAACCAAGACCAAAATACAAATCCCCAGGTCTTATCTTCAAAATTAGAAAAAATACTCAGAACCAAATTTTCGGAAAAAGGCTTAGCCTGTTTTCTTCTTCGGCAAGGCCGAGAATTCTTAACTCATGAAAAAATAGATGAACAACTGGATCTTTTAGTTGGAAAAGCCTTAAACTATATTGCTCAACCTGAAGCAAAACTCATCCTCATCCAAATCCTTGAACAAATACAAGAGCAAAAAGTAGCTAACAGTGGCAAGCTCCAAAAGACAGTCCTAGGAATTTTTCAAGCAACAGAAGGGATAAACCTTGACGAAGCAGCGGAATCTTTGCAAATGGAGCTCATCAATCATTTTGAAAAATTACAAATGGCCTATCATCCAGTCCGGGGCCAGTTAAAAGAACACCTTACAGCCCAGATGGAAGTATGGGAAAATGATCCGGAGACCCTTGACTCCTTGGAAACCTGGAAAAACAAATACTTTATAGATTTAGAACTAGACTCTCTAATCCTGACTTTATTAGAAGAGGTAATCAAGAACTTAGAAAAAGGGAAACTCCCCTCAGGTCAGGAATTAGGTCCTGCTATATACCCCGTGGTAGATCAAATATGGTCAAAATTTAAGGAAGATCCCGAACTTCAAAAAACCCTAGATACTTTATTCCAAGAAGTTCTTCTTAGCATAGTTCAAAGAGAACATAAAATTATTGGCCAAATTACTCGGGAAACACTAGAGAATTTAAGCAACGACGAACTAAATCAATTTATCGAAGAAAAAGCTGGCAATGACCTCCAATGGATTCGCATCAATGGCTCCCTAATCGGAGGAATTGTAGGGGCAATCTTGTTTGTATTCTTGAACTATGGATATGCACCTCTGTTAGATCTTCTCAAACTTGGCCAATGGTAACTAGAGAGTCAAAAAGAACAGTATAAGAGTATAAGTGCAATAAGGTGAATAATTTTAAACTTTAATTTGACTAACGAAACTTTTTAATGATATAAATGTATTATACAGAAAACTGACCGAACGGTCAGTTCTGAAAAAACAAGAATGTAAATAGAATAAAAGGGATACATAAAGAAGAAATACAGTCGAAGTAAATAAAAGAAATTGAATTCAATAGCCAAAATAGGTTAAGAATTTTTAGGCAAACATTTAGTCAGACATTTAGTCCAAACAAAAATAAGGAGTAAGAAAAGAAAAATAATCGCATCTCTGCTTGTCGGATGTATGGTTCTTACCCCTACAGCCGTATTTGCTGAAGAGGATAAGAACTTATATGAGCTAAGCTATGAAAACATACAAAAGGAAATGAAAAATCGGAGCCCTGCGGTTGAATCAATGTGGGAGCGGGTATATGATCTATCCTCGAATCTAGATACTTCTAAACTTAAAGAGAGCTTGGAGAAAATAGATGGCGAAATTATGGAAGCAGTTGTATTACGCGGAACATATGAAGAGCTAAGTGGTAATACTGGAGATGATAATAATAAAAAGGGTAATACTGGAGATAGTGGAGCAAGTGAAAATGGTTTATTAGGAGATGGCGGGGAGGAAAACGGTTCTAGTGGGGGTAATGGAGAGCAAACTATAGCCCCAGATGGCTATTACGCCATGATGGTATCCGCATATGAAGCGATTATTGCCAATTTGACTATGACTAAAATGTCTCTAGAAGCGAATATAGAAGCCCTCGAAGCCCAACGAGACAACCTTTGGAAGTCCTATCTCCAAGTAGAACAATCTGAAACCCAAATAATCCAAGGTGTTCAAAGCTTATTTTTATCCTACTTTAACTTATTAGAGCAAAGGGGATCCTTGGCAGATGCTGTAGAGATAATGGAAAGTCAATTAAAGGTCTCTAAAATAAGTGAATCCCTAGGATTAGGGACTTCTTATGACACTCTGAAATTAGAAATCCAGCTGAAAGAGCAGAAAAGAACCTTGAATGATATAGATAAAACATTAGAGGACATGATCGGCAGCATCAATCTTATGTTAGGCCAAGATTATGATGTAAATTTAACCCTCCTTGAAGCTAAAGCGATGAAAAAGAGTCTCATTAGAAACATCGATTATGATGAAGACTTAGAGGAAGCTTTAAAACTTAGTTACGATGTTCGTTTAGCAGATAAAAATAATGATAGAGAACAGGCCGAGAGGCAATTTACCTTTGCTTTTCACCAAGCTTATCAAAACCTCAAAGACAAATTAAAAGCCTTAGAACTAGCGGAAGAAAAATTAGAATACGAAAAAATATTCTATGACCTTAATGAGTTAAAGCATTCTCTTGGACTTATGTCCAAGTTAGAGTTTGAAGGAAATAGTTTAACCTATCAAAACTAACTCAAAGAAGTAGAAACAGCAAAAAGAGAATTACTACAAGCCTATACTGATTACGAATGGATGAAGAAAGGCTTTAATACTTCAGGTGGAGGAGCCGGCTCTGGTGCTGGCGGTATGAGTTCAGGTATGGGCTCTGGCATGGGAGGTAGTATGGGCTCTGGTATGGGAGCTGGAATGACATTTTAGGAGGACTCTTTAGTGAGCAAAGAAGAAAAACGTCTTGAGATCCTTACAGCCGCTATGCGAATTATGCATCAAGAGGGCTTCGAAGGCTTTAAAATGGAGGATATAGCTAAAGAAGCAGGGGTTGGTAAAGGAACTATCTATGAGTACTTTGAAAGTAAAAATGACTTATTCCTGGAAATGCTGCGTTTTAGCACAGAACAGTTCATAACCGGACTAGAGAACTCTTTAGCCACAGGCACTGATCTAGAAAGCAAAATATCCAACCTTTCCCTTTTTGGCTCAAAGTTTTTAAGTAGCCATTTGAATCTAGTTAACTCAAATATCTCCCATCTTTCCCTACCTGAAGATAGTAAAGATCAAATCAAAAGGTACTGGGAGCATATATATAAAACCATCGAGAGTGAGTTAGCCAAGGCCATTGAGGGAGGGGAAATCAAGCCCCATATAGACTTAAAAATGGCTGCCTCCGTTATTATCGGCAGCTTAAACCAATACGCCTTTAAAAAGCTTTACGGAACAGGTCTCCCGCCGGAGCAAATAGATCATCAAGCTATTGCTAGGATGATTCTACAAGGTATGCAAAAATAAGAAGATTCTAAGGGTTAAGCCCACTGGAGGAGTTAAGAATATATGAAAAGTGTACGTTCTCGAGCCATTACCCTAATTCTGGGTTTAGGGCTTTTAGTCACAGGATGTTCCCAAGAAACAAATACAGTAGTAGAGGAAGAACCATATATACCTGTTGAAATTAATGAGGCATCCACCAGCACCTTAACCGAACAAGCCATTTTTAGTGGTAAAGTTTTTTCCGAACAGGAAGTAGCGGTGGTCCCGAAAGTTCCTGGCAAAGTTGCCAATGTACGAGTAAAAGTAGGGGATAAGGTCCAAGCAGGCCAAGTCCTCTTTACTATGGATACCAGCGATTACCAATCCTCTCTCGATAACGCAAATATCGCTATTCGTAGTGCAGAAATAAATTATGAAATGACTAAAGAGCAAGTGGAAGCAGCAGAAACCAATTATGAGCGGCAAAAAGAGCTCTATGATGCTGGAGCCATCCC
>JAAZLD010000165.1 GCA_012799495.1 Desulfitobacterium sp.
AAAACCATAACGGTTTTTCTTCCCTGGGGATCTGAAGTGCTGGTGATATAGCCACAAGGTTTATGTAAAAGATAGTAAACCAATTCCCTCTTTCCTCGCCTTATTGTTTTACCATCCACCTCAATTTTATCCTCAGGCCCTACTTTACTTCCTAAGGTAAGGACGACTTTGCCATTAACTTTAACTCGCCCTTGTTTGATAAGATCCTCGGCCCCTCTCCGGGAGGAAATGCCTGCCTGAGCAATAACCTTTTGTATTCTCTCTCTAGAGAAAGAAGATTGGTCATCAGATTCAGTTTTCATATTTTAATTCTCACCACTTTATAATCAGATAAAATTCATAACTTATATACATCAGGACCCACTTCTCGGTAAAATTCTTTCACCTTTTGCCGGAATTCTTCACTACGAGAGCCCGGAAGAATCACCAGGTAATTACTGGGGTAATTCCTTATATCACCAAAGGCCTGTTCTTCATCAGGATTAGTTAAACGGTAACCATAGCGCTGAGCGTAATAAAGGGTCATGGGTGGGCTATCACTTAAGAGCAAAACACTGTTTGGTTCTGTATTTTCTTGGATCCACAAGGCTTGTCCCAGTATTTCTTCATTCCACTGGTACTTTACTTGATAATAGTAAAGATGCTGAAAAGACAGAATCCCTAAAACCAAGGCTCCCCCTAGTAAAGCTCTTTTTCCATGACCTACTTTCCCTTGCCAGTAAGCTAAAAAGTAGCCTGCCCCAAGAGCTAAAGGGAGTGCCATAGGTACAAGGTAATAATCCAGGGGAATTTTTAAACAAATGATAACAAGATAAGTAAATGTTATCAAAAACCATAAACCTAGAGCATAGGAGATATTCATATGAATTTTTTTATCTTTAATTATAATTATTAGACCAAGGATAGCAATCAATAAAAGAGGATAACTTAAGCCCTTCTGGAAGTTCTCCAATAGATTTTTTAGGTATAAAGTTGACCCTTCAGCCACCTGATAAGAAAGGATTCCAGAAACAAACTGACTTTCAGTCCCGGCACCGAAATGGACCCAAGTATAGTATAACATAGGCCCCAATAGGGCGAAAAAACAATAGAACAGCAGGAATTTAATATTTCTCCTAAATGGAAAGAAGCCTATAAGCAAAGCTACTGGGAAGAGCATCAATTGAGGAAGTTTCCCTAAAATAGCCCCTGCCATAAATAGTGAAGATATGAGCAACCTTCCCCAAGTAGACTTTTTTCGCCAATTTAGGATAGCAACTAAAGCCCAAATGCTGAAAGCCTGGGCTATTGGTTCAGGCATTACGACCCGTCCATAATAAATTGTTATAGGGGTTAAGCCATAAATTATCCCAGCCCATAATCCTACTCGAGGTGAGAAAGCAGCGGAGGAAAATTTATACACTCCCAAGATAGTGAGAAGAGAAAAAATCACTGCCCAGAGCCTTCCCCAAAAATCTCCCCACCCAAAAATTGTCCAAGTCCAAGCTAATAAATAGGGTAAAAAGGGAAATTCCAGTTCTACCTTTTGAGGTCCAGAACCATCATAGTTAAGTTTCGGAAAAAACACTTCCGGATACTCATCTAATTGCTCCAGCATATTATAGGCCATACTGGCTGTATCTCCCTGACGCCAACCTTGATCATCTAAGTAAGGGTTAGTTATTCCGTGCAGACGTAATAGAGCAGAGAGAATCAAAATAATGATTAGAATATTCCTTACTCGCCAACCCATTGTCGCCAACCCCATGCTTCCTTCTTCAGGCGATAGATTAGGTTAAAATAACCACCTATCGTTTTGAAGATCCGCATCTTACTTCTACCAAGTTTCTTTTCATAATGGAGATCAAAAGGTATCTCCTGAATATGGTTACAGTACTCTACCACTTTAAGTAAAAGCTCTACCATCCCCGAAAAATTGCGGCTTTCGATCAATTGATCTCCATACAAAAAATAAGCCTTTTCTAAGACTGAGGCTCTATACCCCCGATAGCCACATGAATAGTCCTTTAATCCTTCTACGGGAAAAGCCATAGACATAACTTTACCAGCACCCCAGGAAAGAAGCTTCCGAATAGGGGTTAACCCGTATTGATTACTTCCGAAAGCATAGCGAGAAGCAACAACCAAATCTGCCCCATCTTCAATTAGTCCTAGAATTTTAGGGATAGCTTCTCCAGGATGGGTATTATCTGCATCCATAGTGATAATCCCATCTTGGTATCTTTCTCCTTGACCTTCAGTACGGGGTAAAATGCGGCGTAATTTAAACACCTCTTTGAACCCTGTTAGCAAACTACCTCCCAAACCTCGATTTTCTACATGGGATATTACCGTAATACAGGGATACCTTTTTGCGTATTCCATAGCTACTTCATAAGTCCTATCCGTACTAGCATCATTCACTACAACTATTTGAATTGGAAGATCCTCACAATGAAAGAGGATATCCTCGATGAGCATCCCCAATCCTAATTCTTCATTATAAGCAGGTAAAACAATAAAAAGCATACTAAAGCCTCCTTATGACCTTAGTATGCTCAAGTACTCTTAATAAAACACATAGTGTACGATCCAAAGAGAAGCGATTAACCCAGTGATATCCGCCAATAAGCCTAATTTCAGGGCGTATCGATACCTTTTGATCCCAACTGAGCCAAAGTATACTGTGAGGACGAAAAAGGTGGTGTCTGTACTACCCTGTAATGTAGAAGCCAACCGGCCAACAAAGGAGTCAGGCCCATATTGATCGATAAGCTGAGTGGCCACCCCTAAAGCGCCGGCACCACTTAAGGGCCTCATGATTGCTAAAGGAATTATGGAAGTTAGTTCTGTATCTACACCAAAAAAAATAAAAATCGGTTCTAATAGCCCTGCTAAGATTTCCAACGCCCCCGAATCTACAAAGATCCGAATGGATACTAACATTCCGATGAGGAAGGGCAAAATTTTAATAGCTATCTTAAATCCCTCTTCTGCCCCGGTAACAAAAGATTCATAAACAGGGACTTTACGAATGAAGGCCGCTAAAGGAATAATTAGCAATAAAAATGGAATGGCCCAACGAGATACTTCAGCTATAATACTCATGACCTCGCCCTCCGACGCATAATATAATCCGCAGTAACTGCCACCGTCATGGCAATACTTGTAGCAAAAATAGTTGTGCCGATAATCTCTGTAGGATTAACAGAGCCTGCTTTTAATCTAACGGCAATAATGGTGGCAGGGATCAGAGTAATACAAGAAGTATTCAGTGCCAAAAAGGTAATCATAGCGGTACTAGCTTCATCGGGATTAGGATTTTCCTTTTGTAGTTCTTGCATAGCTTTGAGACCAAAGGGTGTTGCAGCATTACCTAACCCTAAGATATTAGCACTTAAATTCATAATAATAGCACCTAAGGCGGGACTATCTGGACGTAAAGTGGGGAAAAGCCTACGTATTAAAGGGCTAAAAAAGCGAGCTAATCCTCGTATAAAGCCTGCCTCTTCAGCTAATCTCATCAATCCCAGCCAGAGACTCATAACCCCTATTAAACCAAAAGCTGTTTCCACCCCTAATTCTGCAGCCTTCATGGCTGATTCTGTTACAACGTCAATCCTCCCATTTATGGCAGCAACGACGATACCTATTACAAGCATGAATAGCCAGATCGCGTTAACCATCTACTTCCCCCCTTGACAACATATCTATGAGAAAAAGGGGTCCTTTAGACCTGGCAACTCTCCGAACATAAAAAAAGCTCCATTATGACAACAGTAAAATTTATTACTGTTTCATAAGGGAGGCTTATAATAACTTGATTATTTCATCACTTATCCTACTTATTCCTCTGTCTTAGCTCAATGTTCATTCACGATAATAATGTCCTCTTTACATAATTCTTTATCAGGATTTTCCTTTTTAAACATAGCTGTAACCTTATCCATTAAATTGGGAACCTCATCAAACAAGCGATCAATAAGTACATTATGATCTACAGGTAATAGGCGGATTTGACCATGACCTACTACCAAAAACCCCACTGGCTGCACTGATACACCAGCACCACTTCCCCCGCCAAAGGGGAAAGAACTATCCTGGTTGTTATCTTGATTACCTTCGCTATCCCCCTCTGGTGGAGCAAATTCACTTCCTCCAGCAGCGAAACCACACGAGACTCGGGAAACTGGTATAATCACTGAGCCATCTGGAGATTCAATGGGGTCTCCAACAATCGTATTTACATCAACCATTTGCTGGATACTTTCCATGGCTGTTTTCATTAATGCCTCAATTGGATGATTTCCCATTGAGATTACCCCCTTATTCTACGTACAATAATCCATGCTAAATCGAGCCCTACGACCATAATATGTCCTATTCGCACCTTGAATATGCAATGAAGATCTGTACTAAAGCCAAGATTCTTAAACTTTGGTTTCACCATTATCCGTGGCTGGGAATCCTCCATAGTCACGGTATTATACATCCTAGCTAGTGAGTACCCTAGCATTGACCAAAATCCTCCTGCTGCTAAAGCTGTCAGAGCAGGATTCTCATGACCATACTCTATTTCCCAACTAAAATCTTTACAAATAATCCCTTTATAGAATTTTTTCTTCACTCGATTAAATTCTCTAAGTAAGCTGGGTATATTGGGAAATAGCTGATAGAAAAAATCTTCCCGAAAATATTTGAACCTTAATTTTTGAAAACCTTCACGTTTTTCTCCAGAAGGAGCTTCACTTTCTTCTTTGGCTTCCAGTTGTGGCCCATTCTCCCAAGCTAAATCAATTGTAGGAATACTCATTTTAAACTTCCAAATCCCTTTTAATGCAGAAAGTTTAATATCTATATGATCATTTTCTTTTTGGCGCCGATAGCGAAATTCAACTGTCCCCCTTATCCACATAACCAACCCAACCCAAATAAGGAGAGCAGTGAAAAATGCGAGAATCTGCAATTAAATCCCTCCGCGATCCATCTAAGAGGTTAATTTTCCCATATAAGCTGGTTTTTATGCATGATTTACTATTATATCTAATGCAAAAAGCTGTTGCTTTAAATCTGAGCAACAGCTTTTCAATAAGTCAATCTACTCCAAGTTTGAGCCTAATCTTGTGACTCTTCGATTTTTTCTTCACCTAGCTCTTCACCTAACTCAGTAAGAGCAGCTTCCTGCATACTCTCAAAATCTATTTTGGGTAATTCCTCTAAGGATTTTAAACCAAAATGCACAAGAAATTGCTCTGTTGTGCCATAAAGAATAGGTCGGCCAGGCCCCTCTTTGCGGCCCAACTCTTTAACTAGCTCCTTTTCTACTAAAGTGGATAAAGCCCGATCTGATTGAACTCCCCGGATAAAGTCCACTTCACCCTTTGTTACTGGTTGTTTATAGGCAATAATAGCTAACACTTCCAAAGCAGCAGAGGATAAACCTTGAGAGGGCTGATGGTAAAGGGTTTCAATATAGGGGGACATTTCCGGTTTAGTTCCAAGCTTATATCCTTCATTAATTTCCACTATGGTAATACCGCAATCTGGAGCACTATAACGCTGTTTTAACTCAAAAAGGAGCTCAGAAATTTCTTCAGTATTCAGCTGGAGGATTTCTCCTAAACGCTCTTTCGTTAGTGGCTGATTAGCAACTAGAAGTAGCGCTTCCAATCCAGCAGTCTCTTTTTCCCGAAACAACATCTTCTACTCCCCTTTAAGCAAACACTCTAGCCTTTTCCGTAGGAAAAATAATGATCTCTTCATTTTGGGCACTTTGTTCACAGTTAATTTTGCCACTTTTCAATAATTCCAAAAGAGCTAAAAAAGATACAATAATCTCCATCCGTTTGGTCCCACGAATTAATTGGGTAAAGGTAATTCCTTTAGGATTAAGAATTACGCGACGCAAAACATCATTGATCATAATGTCGATGGGGATCTCATCAGGCTCGATCTGACGGATTTCTTCCCCTTCCTCAGCTCTTTGAATAACCCGTTGAAAGGCCTCCCACAAAGCCTGGAAAGAAACTCCCTCTAATGGATCTTGAGGAGGGAATTGGCTGCGGATCTCTTCTACATCTATTTCTCGAAAATACCTTTAACCAGATGCCACTTGGAGCTCCGATAAGGCTGAAGCCGCCTCTTTAAAGGCACGGTAAGTCAATATCCTTTCAACTAACTCCTGGCGTGGATCCTCCCCTTCTATATCCTCAGAATCTCGAGGAGGTTTTGGCAGAAGGGTTCGTGATTTAATTTGCAGAAGTTGAGCTGCTAAGATCACGAATTCACTGGTTACTTCTATGTCCAAAATTTCCATCTGACGTACTACTTCAATGAATTGATCCGTAATCTGAGCTATAGGAATATCGTAGATATCCACTTTCTCCTGTTGGATTAAGTGAAGGAGTAGATCCATAGGTCCCTGAAAAATTGGCAACTCAACATAGGGCCCTTGACTGCTCATGCCAGACCCATCATCTCTCTAACTTCTTCCATAGTTTCCCTAGTAACCTCTCTGGCCCTTTCCGCTCCCTCAGACAGAACTTTCTCGACCTTACCAGATTCTTCCCATTGAGCTCGTCTTTCTCGGAAAGGACTTAAGAGCTTGTCCAGGTTTTCGGCAAGGTGTCTCTTACAGGCTACACAGCCAATTTTTCCTCCCCGACAATCGGATTCAACCTCAGCTACTTCTGGGGTATAAACTTGATGGAATTTATAAACTACACAGACTTCCGGATGTCCTGGATCATCTTTGCGAATCCGGGCAGGATCTGTGACCATTTGTCTAACCTTCTCTTTGATTTCTCCAGGTGATGCTGAAAGAGAAATAG
>JAAZLD010000166.1 GCA_012799495.1 Desulfitobacterium sp.
CAAGAAGAGATAGAGAAAATAATGTATAGGAATATGCTGCATTTCCTCTCTAACGTGTTAGAATAGTAGAGGAAAAACCCTTGGAAAGAGGTAAAAAGATGCATAATATGGAAATAAGATATCCAGAAGCAGATTTACATTGTCATACAACAGCTTCAGATGGTTTGCTTACTCCATGGGAACTTGTCAGAAATGCTGCCGATCTAAAGCTAAAGGCTATTGGAATTACTGATCATGATACTATTAGTGGTTGGGATGAGGCAGAAAAGGCAGGTCGGATATTTGGGGTAGATATTATTAAAGGGGTTGAATTAAATACAGATTGGTCGGGGGTAGAAGTTCATATCCTTGGCTATGAAATAGATCCTCGCAAAACAGTTTTACAGGAAAAATTAAGGGAGCTTCGTGAAGCTCGCCAAATAAGAATCTTTAAAATGATTAAGAAACTGCAGGAGTTAGGTATCCCCATTTCGAAATCAGAGGTAGAGGAGGGCAGTCGGGGGGAGTCCATCGGTCGTCCTCATATTGCTCAAATACTAGTGGAAAAAGGTATAGTAAGGTCGCAGGGGGAAGCCTTTGATCGTTTTCTCGTTCCAGGGGCTCCTGCTTTTGTTCCGCGCATGAAGATTACTCCTGAAGAAGGTATTAGACTAATTCGCCAAGGGGGAGGGGTTGCAGTTTTAGCCCATCCAGGTATTCATTCTGTAGAAAAGGGCCTTCCCCAATGGGTAAAAGCAGGACTACAGGGGATTGAAGTAAGTCATTCCGAGCATTCTCCTGCCCAGGAGATAAAATATAAAGAATTAGCTAAGAAATATGGGCTACTAATGACTGGTGGATCGGATTTTCATGGAGAAGACCGGAAGCCAGGAGTTTCCTTAGGGAAATGGGGCACTTCCTATAATGTAGTTGAAGAACTTAAAAAGCTAGCCCAAATGCAGCATGTCTAGGAGGTAAGATTTTGAAAGCAGAACGGTTAAAAAGTCTAGGGGCATCTGTCTTTACAGAACTAGATGACTTAAGAAGGGAATTAGAAAAATCGGGGAAGAAATTACTAAATTTAAGTATTGGTAGCCCTGATGGTGAGCCAGGGGAAGAGATCCGGCGGGTTCTAGCAGAGGCTGCCCTTGATGGTAAAAATTATGGTTATACTTTATCCCGGGGGACAGCAGCTTTTCGGGAAGAATGTGCTCGCTGGTATTACCAACGTTTTGGGGTTAGCTTAGATCCCGAGACAGAAGTTCTCCCTTTAATGGGCTCCCAAGATGGGTTAGCACATATTTTTATGGCCTTATGTAACCCGGGAGATAAAGCATTAATTCCTGACCCAGGCTATCCCATCTATACGGCAGGGCTTCTCTTAGCAGGTGGAGAAAAAATTCCCATGGCCTTACGTGAAGAAAATGGCTTTTTGCCAGTTCTAGAAGAGATTCCTCCTCAGGATGCAGCCCAAGCTAAATTTATGTTTTTAAACTACCCCAATAATCCCACTGCAGCAGTGGCACCCTTGGAGTTCTTCCAAGACGTAGTGTCTTTTGCCCAAAAAAATAATATTCTCGTTTTTCATGATGCTGCCTATTCCGAACTTGCTTTCGATGGGTACCGTCCTGTTAGCTTTTTGGAAGCGAAAGGTGCCAAAGATGTAGGTGTGGAATTCCATTCACTATCAAAAACTTATAACTTGGCAGGGATCAGATTGGGCTTTGTTGTGGGTAATAAAGAGGTCATTAGTGCCTTATCCGAACTTAAATCCAATATCGACTACGGTACTTTTGGACCAGCTTTAATTGCCGGCGCCTATGCTCTCAAAGGATCTCAGGAAGTTGTAGAGAAGAACCGCCAAACCTATCAAGAACGCAGAGATATTTGGGTTCAGGGTTGTGCAGAAGTAGGTTGGGACATGCCTTCCCCTCGAGGCTCCATGTTTATCTGGGCACCAGTACCCACCCAACAGGATTCCCGGAGTTTTGCCTATGAATTAGCACGTGAGGCAGGTATAATTCTCGTTCCTGGAGTGGCCTTCGGGGAATATGGGGAAGGTTATGTGCGGATCGGCCTTGTCCAAGAACAGGACAAACTAAAAGAAGGAGTGGCAAGAATTCAAGAGTTTTTGCGCCACAAGGGTTAAAAACCATCCTCCTAGCATAGAATACAAATGTAGACTATCGCTAGGGGGGTCAGTGGCTTGGAACTCTATGAAGAAACCAAGCATCTTAGGGAAGAGCTTAAGGCTGCTAAGGAAAGAATAAAAGAGTTAGAAAAACGTGTTGAGCATTTACGAGTAAGTCGCAGAGTACTTATGAATTTATTAGAAAAAGTAGAACGAGAAAAGGAAATCCTTATTCAACGTTTAGAAAGAGAAAACATGCGGTTACAAAGGGATAATACACGTTTTGCTAAGTGGATATTCTCTAAAAATAGGGAAATTGTTAAACTCCAAGAAAAAATAGATGAATATAAAGAGAAGGCTTAATTTAAATAAGCCTTCTCTTTTAGATCAATTGCGATTATCAGCTTCATAGAGAATAATTCCTTCCGGACTAATTGGAGAGTGATGCTGTCGAATTAAATCTACCACTAAGGGATTAATCTCATATTGGGAAGCTAATTCTGCACCCCATTGGGGATGCATTTCAGCTATTTCCCATGTATTTTGCAAAAATGGAATTCTTTTTAAAAGAGTTTCCCGCCAAAAAGGAGATGCCTTTTGTAAAAAAACGATAAGAATCCTCTCCCAAAGAGCTAAAGGGTATTTTATTTTGCCACAATCATGTATTAAGGCTGCTATGAGGAGATTTTGGTCCTCTATGCCCTTAGTAGCTAAGTCTAAAGCTACATCAAGCCCGTGTCGCTGTTCAGTAAGGGATTGGGTCTGAAATAGAGTAAAGGCGTTACAGGGTAAGATTTGAGCCGCCCAAGAAATTTCCTCAGGAGTTATTTTAGGATATAGAGCTTTCCAAACTTGGCGAACACGGTATAGCATAAAATCCTCCATCATTTTTGAATCTACTTTATTTTATTGTACCCAGATTATAGAAGGGGCACAACTTTCTTTCCCGGACATAGAACTCCTTGTCGAGAAGGAAAAAAATGGGATGCGTCGAAACCCTTTATAAGAGCCACTGGCAAAAGGAGGATGCTACATGGTGGAATTATCCCGTCGGGAGCGGAAGAAAAAAGAAACCTATGAAAACCTACTTAAAAGCGCTATGGAATTATTCCGCAGACAAGGGTATGAACAGACCACCGTAGAACAAATAACCCAACTAGCTGATGTGGGAAAGGGAACATTCTATAATTACTTTCCGACAAAAGAAGCTGTTATATTAGAGTATTCACGTCGTAAATATGAGGAGCTAATCATATCCGGTAGAGAAGCAAGTTATTCTCTAAAGGAAAGGCTCAATCATGTTCTTAAAAACTGGGCCTTATTTATGACATGTGAAAGAGAATTAGTCTGGGTTGCTGTGAGAAATAGAGATGGGGCTGAAATTGATAAAGGTCTTCATTATGGTTTAATCGGCATTTTAAGTCATGGTCAAAGAGTAGGGGAGATAAGTAAGGATTATGATCCTGTCTTTTTGGCTGAAAGTTTGGAGGGTATGGTTATTCAGCATTTTATGCACTGGTACTATACTGGTGAAGGGAATCTTGACAGAGAAATGGAGAGGATCTTGTCTTTATTTTTTGATGGTTTAGGGGAAAAGAAATTAAAAGCCTTTTAGAGTCATGATGTCTTTCTCTCTTGCGTAAGATATACTGTGACAAAATTAAAGGGAGGATGGACGTGGTTAATTGGCCAAAAATCTGGGAGCATCATCCGGATATTTTTATTGCTCATAATTGGCAAGAGTGTACGGTAGAGAAAAAGAAAGAGTTACGCTTGCCGAATAGCTATAGTTATTTTTCGGGGGGAGAGACTGCTTTAAGGGTTGGAATTATTGCAGCTCATACACTGCCCAAAGAGGAAGAGTTTTTTTTAGCAGGTTTATTATGGGCTAACCGTTTAAGTAATGGAGTTCCTACAGTTATCTATTTCATTGCTCCGGACTTTTCACCATTTCTTCGTCATGCCTTTTCAAAAGTAGGTGGAATAATCAATGCTAAGGGAGTGTATTGGCGGGAAAAGCTTTCTCCAAGTCTTTACTTAATTCCTGAAGGTGGAGCAGGATATCAAAAAAAGCTTAACCTTGGTGAAAAAAAACCTGATTGGGAGAAGTGGCAGATGGACCTTAATCCTGTCGCCCAACATCAACTAGCTATTGTGAAGGACTTTTTTGACAGTTTAGTTGATGATGGTGTACGTTGTGAACTCAAGCCCAAAGCTATATCTTTTTTCTGGGGAAATTGTGAAATCGCCGAAATAAAAAAGAAAGGAAAGAGATTTGAATTAACCACAAAAACTAGATGGGAGCGCAAGAAGGAAATACGCTCCTCTTTCAGTAAAGAAGGTTGGGTAGATGCTTCTGGAGAACTTAATCCAGAATTTTGCCTTATTATCCGAAGTATTTTGGCTTACTTAAAGGAAAAAATGCATAATAATGAGCTTAAAGCAAAAGATGCCTTAGCCGTTTATCTTCACCATGGAAATGGTGTATTAAAAACTTTATGGGGAAGTCCTCGGGATTGGCCCTGGCTACCGAAAGATCGAAGTGAAAGTTGGGTCAATGATTTGTCTCAATGGTTCTACTTTGAGGGTAAGGATCAATTAAGTATAGTTTGCCCTATTTTGGATAAGCCATTATATTTCGCAAGCCAAGGGGTCTTATTGAGTAGTGTTTTAGAAAAAAGTAATTTGTTACAGTTTGATAAGAAGGAGGAAAATGGTAGCTGGGACTTTAGTATTCATTGGTTAACTACTAAAGAGCATGAAGAAGATCTTCGCCTTTGTTTATCTTGGCTTAAAGAACCGGAGAAATATCGAATTTGGCTTCTTCCGAAAAACTGGAAGAAGGAAGGTGTACAAGAGATAAAATGTCGTAGCAATAGCTAAATGCTAAAGTGAAAAGCTGGTGTTAAAGAAGAGACTCTTTGAACACCAGCTTTTACTATTTAATAGTTAGGGAAAAAC
>JAAZLD010000167.1 GCA_012799495.1 Desulfitobacterium sp.
CATAGACTGCTCCTTCATCAGTGGTCGTAAACTCTTCTAACCCTTTTTTCAACATAGTAACTATTGTGGATTTGCCACCACTTACTGGCCCCATTAGCAAAAGGATCCTTTTGCGAACATCTAATCTTTTAGCCGCAGAGTGAAAGTATTCTTCAACTAACCTTTCCAAAGTTTTTTCTAAACCGAAAAGCTCTTGAGTAAAGAATTGGTAAGTTTTTGTTCCATCTTCATTTTTGATAATTCCAGCCCGTCGGATGATTTCATAGATACGACCGTGGGCATGTATGGCTAAGGACGGATTTTCAATAACCATGGGCAGGTATTCAGCAAAAGTACCTTGCCATGCTAGTGCAGCTTCCCTTTCCCGATAGGATTTAAGCCATTCAATAATTTCCATTCTAGCCCTCCTTCATTAGACCTACTAATTCTAAGGCTTAAATAAATATATGCCCTAATGAAAGGGAAGATACTTTTCTTTTTTCTTTACCTTAATCCTGTAATAGGAAAATCACCAATAAAAAACGCCTGCAACAGGTATGTTACAAGCGCTTAATATATTCAGTTCAAAAGATCCTTTAATGAACCTTTTTCAAATCCCAAACATCATAGGCATATTCACCGTCAAGTTTGTCTAATTGAACTACAAAATACTCACCCAGTTCATCAACTTCTGTTCGAATAACCGTGCCGTATTTATGATTATCCGTCAAAACACGATCTCCCTCTTTAAATTTGGGTGTTCGACCCATATAATTATATCTATTGGATTCATATTTTGCGAAATTCATTTCATCACCCCATTTCCTTGTGAATGTAATCTCTTGCTCTTATTTTAGCATATTTCTATTTTTTTATCTAGTGGAAAATGGTAGAATTTATTTATTTTTAATGCAATTCTGACTACTTTTTATTAGAATTATTAAGAGAATTTAAAAACTCCCTAATTAGGGAGTTTTTTATTAAATAGTATAACTAAATTTCTCCATTAATATTCAATTCCTTTTCGTGCATCGATTCCTATTTCATAGGGGTGCTTAATTTGAACCATTTCCGTAACCAAATGAGCTTTTTCTATTATTCTAGAGGAAGCATTACGACCAGTCATAACAAGTTCAATATATTCAGGTTTCTCATCCATTAATGCTAAAACATCCTTTTCGGGAAGCAGTTCAAACCAAATAGCATTGATAATTTCATCAAGGATCAGGATATTCCATTCTCCAGATTTCATAATTTCTCTTGCTTTCTGAAGCCCAGCTTGAGCAGCTTGGCGATCTTCATTCTTAGCCTGCCCTTTCCTAACCCAATTAGGGGTGCCAAATTGTTCTATACGGCATTCAGGTTCTAATCTCTCCAAACCCTTTAATTCTCCATAATCCTGACGACCTTTCATAAACTGAATAACAAAAACTTTAAAACCATGTCCCACTGCCCTCAGGGTTAGCCCTAAAGCTGCTGTAGTTTTTCCCTTATTATTACCGGTATAAACCTGAATTAAACCTTTTTCTAAATTTTGCATTCTTTACACCTGCTTTAACCATTGTTCTAACTGAGGATGAATATAAACCACATTTGGGCAATGATTCAATTCTGGGAACTTCTCCACTATTTGCTGAGAAAACACATAAGTAAAAAGAATCTTAATAGCAGATTTTTCATCAATGGCTCTCAATTCCACTTTATCAGGATAAAAATAATACTTATAGTCTTGGTCCCGCCATGATAATTGACACTCCCCAAGTTTTAATTTAATAATCCCGAATTGTTCCACCTTTATTCTTTCTATACTGGTAAAAGCTAAACTGATTTGCCCTGATTCGATGGAGATCTGGCCATTTTTTTGGCGACAGTCCATCAAGTGCTCAATAATTAACCGAGCAGGCAAAGAAATCTCCTCAAAAATACGCCGATGATTCCTTATATCCTCTGCCAACTCCTCTAGATGAGGAATATGAACAGAGCGTATTTTCGCCACATTTTTAAGTGATTGGTCCACAGCATGACTTATATCTTCTAGGCATTCCAAAAGAAGCATGTCTTCTATTCGCACAGCAACCCCTCACCTATAAAATACTTTTGTAAGTTTAATTTTAACCCATAATAGAAGTGTTTCCTAGTGTTAAAAATGAATTCTATTTCTTTTTTGACGAACCTTGCGCGAAACCCTTTGTACCGAACGCTCTAAATCATCTATTTCAAAACCTAGATCTCTAGCGATTTCAATACCTTGCCAATAGCAGCGCAAAGCATCGAAATACTGACGCCTTCCTTCATAGTATTCTGCTAAACGTATTATCGCATTCAGAGAGTGTGCATGATAGCCTGCAATTGTACGTTTGAATTCTTTTTGATAATACTCCTTTTCTACCTCATTTCCTAAATAATCGGCGATTGTTGCTAAACTTTCATAACACTCCCCAAGGCGCAGATCGTCACCTAATAGTTCAAAGATCTCTGCCGCTTTCAATAAATTTTTTTTCCCTTGATGATACTCTTCTTTTTGAATCATTAATTTCCCTAAGCTCAAGAGACGGATAGCTAAACTATTTTCCTGATCTACACAATACTGAATTGATAGTTTAAGATATTCCTGAGCTTCTTCAAGTAACCCCAAACTTTGCAAAATTTTCATCATAAAATATAAACCTTCACTAACTCCCTCCCAATCTTCTTGATGAATAAGAAGAACTATTGCCCTGTGCATAGCTTCTCTAGCAAGCTCATATTGTGGGATTTCATATTTGATAAAGGCATAGTACTGAAGAACATTGACTAGTGAGGGATTATCATCAATTTGAGCAAACAACTTACAAGCTTGAAGGATAGCAAATATAGCTTGTTCTCTTTTACCTTTTCGATAATAGGCTTCCCCTAGCAAAACATTTAACTCCCCAGCACCTTTTTTATAACCATAATTTTGACAAAGCTCGATGGCTATCTTATATGTTTTTTGAGCATCTGACCACTGTTCTAAAGCAGAGTAAACCTGGCCTAAATCACTATAAAGCATGGAAAGGCGTAAGGGAGAGGACTCTTGGGGGTAGACTAATATTGCTTTATTATAAAAA
>JAAZLD010000168.1 GCA_012799495.1 Desulfitobacterium sp.
AAAAACTCTTCACTTCTGGATAGCTTGCACTCATAAAAAAGGATGCCACTATAGACATCACCAAGACAACAAAAACTCCTGGTAAAGCTGAGATGAAATTAAGCAATATTTTACTCCCAGCAATGGCCCAGCTTTGAACATTACTTACCAAACCTTCTGTAGCGTCTGTTAAAGCTATCTGGATTTGGGGATTTAATTGGATGAAGTTTTCTGCAGCATGGATCAAACTTCCAAATATGGCTAGGAAATATTCAGAGCTAGGCAAGGAAACGGATAATTCCGCAAGCTCAGTATAGAGGCGGGCAATGATCAAAAACAAAATCCCACCAATACCTAAAATAACAATTATAAGTGCTAATAATGTGGCAATAGCTCTATGTACTTTTAAGGATTTTATGAATCGGCTTACCAGCGGTTCTAAGAGAAGTGCAATAAATATAGCAATAATAAAGGGTAAAAAAGCAGCAAATAATTGACTTACAACTTCACTGAAAACTGGTAAGAACTCTTGAAAAAAAACAGTAACAACCTTTAAGAGAACTAAAGTAAAGGTTATAACCACTAGGCGGTTAATGTTTTGCCTTAGTTTTGGATCCCCTTGGAGGTTCACCGCACTCACCCTTTCGGCATCATAATCTGATGTCTAGTGAAAAAACACGGACCAATAATACATAATAGGTATGACAAATAGCAAGCTATCAAACCGATCCAATATTCCACCATGCCCTGGAATAAGATTCCCTGAATCTTTAATATTTACACTACGTTTTAAAGCAGACTCAAAAAGGTCTCCTATTTGGCCACTACATCCGACGATTATACTAAGTACTAAATATGACCAAGGAGAAGTTTGACCGATGATCCTCCAGGCTAAAAGCCCAGTAAGAATGCAAAAGATCAACCCACCTATAGAACCTTCAATAGTTTTTTTAGGGCTTATTTGGGGTGCTAATAAATGTTTGCCCATAACTCTCCCTACAAGATATGCAAAAGTATCTGTTGCCCAGACCAAAAAAAAGGTTAATAAGGCCCAAGCTACTCCCCCATTAAATTCCCGTATTAAATATAAATGAGAAAACAGAACCACTGTATAAAGAGGGGCAAAACAATTATATCCTGCTTCTCGCAAGGTAACCTGAGGATACTGTAAAGCCATTTTGCCCATAGAGTACAGGAGCCAAACAATTAGTAGTGGTACCATCCAACGGGTTTCTCCGCGAAAAATAAATCCTAGCCAGGCAATGGAGAAAAGGAAGGTACTATAATTCCAGGTTTGAAACCCCATTTTCTTCCCTATAAGCAAGGCCTCCCGTAATCCCAATAGGGATATGAAAGCCACTAAAATTGCGGTATATGGCCCTCCTAAATAGGTTAGTCCTAAAAGAATAGGAACAAAGACCATCGCACTTAAAGTTCTAGTTAGCATAAAAAACTCCTTATTGCTTATTCAATCCTCCAAAACGCCTATCTCGTTTTTGGTAATCAAGAATAGCTTCATATAGTCTGTCCGGATTAAAATCTGGCCATAAGCAATCCATGACAAATATTTCTGTATAGGCGATTTGCCAAAGGAGGAAGTTACTTATGCGCATTTCCCCGGAAGTACGTATAAGTAGATCAGGATCAGGTAATCCAGATGTGAATAAGCTTTCGCTAATAATTTCATCGGTGATTTCATTAGGCTTAAGGTTCCCTTGAGCAATCCTTTCACCTATTTTGATCATAGCCTGACGAATTTCGGCCCTACCACCGTAATTAAGAGCTAGGTTTAAAATTAGTCCATCATTATTCTTTGTGTAATCTATTGAGCGCCTAAGCTCTATCTGTGCTTCTTTAGGAAGCTGAATTAGATTTCCAATCATACGAATTTGAACATTGTTTTCATGAAGTTCTTTAAGTTCGCGTCTTAAATACTCTGTTAGCAAACTCATCAAAATATTTACTTCTTCTTTTGGCCTACTCCAGTTCTCTGTAGAAAAAGCATAAACTGTAAGGACTTTTACATCGAGATTAGAGCATGCCTTCACAATTTCCCGCAGTGCCTCTACTCCAGCTTTATGGCCTACTGAACGAGGCAAACCGCGTTTTTGAGCCCATCGACCATTACCGTCCATGATGATCGCGATATGTCGTGGCAATGAATTTTTTTCGATCTGATTCAACTTTAAAACATTCTTCTCTTTTTTCCAAAGTTTATGCCACACTTTTACACCTCCAAAGGGCTCTTGCAAGAGGGTAAAGACCCCCTTAACCTTGAAGGGGGTCATCATCTATTTATACTTCTATGATTTCTTTTTCTTTTGTATCCATTATACGATCGATTTCTTTGACGTATTTATCTGTCATTTTTTGCACATCATCTTGGGCCCGTTTTATTTCATCTTCTGATAATCCATCTTTTTCTAGTTTTTTAAGACTGTCATTTGTGTCACGTCTTATATTACGCACCGCTACCCGGGCTTCTTCAGCTTTTTTCTTGACAGTCTTGACAATTTCAGCCCTGCGATCTGCAGTAAGTTGGGGGATAATTAGGCGAATTACTGTTCCATCACTAGAGGGGTTTAATCCTAAGTCTGATTTCAAGATAGCTTTTTCAATCAAGGGCAAGCTTGATTTATCCCAGGGTTGAATCACTAGCATACGAGGTTCAGGTACTGAAATATTGGCCAGTTGATTGATTGGTGTTGGAGTTCCATAGTACTCCACAGTGACTCTTTCTAAGATACCGGGGTTCGCTCTACCTGCCCGAATAGTAGTATACTCTCTTTTTAATGCTTCAACAGCTTTTTGCATTCTGTCTTCAGCATCTTTTATAAATTCAGAAGTCATATATTATTCCCTCCCTACATAAGTACCTATAGATTCACCCATAATAGCTTTCAAGATATTACCATTTTGGTTCAGATCAAATACGATCAAAGGAATATTATTATCCATACATAATGATGTAGCAGTTGAGTCCATTACCCCTAATCCTTTACTTAAGACTTCCAAGTAAGTTAACTTGTGATATTTCTTAGCATCAGGGTTTTTTAAAGGATCGCTGTCATATACCCCATCTACTCGCTTGGCCATAAGTATAGCCTCGGCTTCGATCTCCGCTGCGCGAAGGGCTGCTGTGGTGTCTGTAGAGAAGTAGGGGTTACCTGTTCCCGCTGCAAAGATAACAATCCTTCCTTTTTCCAAATGGCGGATAGCCCGTCTACGGATATAAGGCTCGGCGACTTGCCTCATTTCAATAGCAGAAAGAACCCGGGTGGCCATGCCCTTTTTCTCTAGGGCATCCTGTAAAGCTAATGCATTCATCACTGTAGCTAGCATACCCATATAATCAGCATTTGCTCGATCCATTCCTTGCTTGCTTCCCGCTATTCCCCTCCAGATATTCCCACCACCAACCACAAGGGCTACTTCTACTCCAAGGTCACGGATTTCCGCAATTTGTTCAGCAACGGTGACAAGCATATCGTGAGAAATTCCGAATCCAAGATTACCGGCTAAGGCTTCCCCACTTAGCTTTAAGATAACCCGACGATAGCGTGGTGTTTCCATTGGTGAACCTCCAATACAATATTTCTACATGAGGAAAAAGAATCCTCTAAGTTATTCTAAAAGAAACCGGCTTTTAAAAAGAGAACACCGTAGTGTCCTCTTATTATAACCTTAGCGGTTCATCTCTTTCATAACTTCCGCCGCGAAATCATCCACACGTTTTTCAAGGCCTTCACCCATCTCATAACGAGTAAAGCGGCGAATTACGATGCGCTCCCCTATTTTAGCTGTTTTCTCCAGAATCAGGTCGTTGATAGTGACATCAGGATCTTTAACAAAAGCTTGCTCCATTAAGCAAACATCTTTATAGAATTTGGAAATACGTCCTTCAACCATTTTTTCAACGATTTTTTCTGGTTTACCTTCGTTTAAAGCTTGAGCTCTAAGTATGTTCTTTTCGTGTTCCAATACTTCTTCTGGAATATCTTCAACTCTTAAGTATTGGGGGTTAGCTGCAGCAATGTGTAAGCAGATGTCGCGAACCAACTCTTTAAACTCGTCGGTTTTTGCCACAAAGTCTGTTTCACAGTTAACTTCCAATAGAACACCAATACGTCCGCCACCGTGAATATATGCTTCTACAAGACCTTCAGCAGCGATACGTCCTTCTTTTTTGGCAGCAGCAGCAAGACCTTTTTCTCTCAACAAGTCAACGGCTTTATCAAGATCACCATTTACTTCTGTAAGTGCCTTTTTGCAATCCATCATTCCTGCTCCGGTACGCTCCCGGAGTTGTTTAACTAATGCAGCAGTGATTTGTGCCATCTTAAACCCTCCAAACATATCCTATTTTTTTAGCTATAAAAATCTACAGCCAAAAACTTCCTTACATAAATGGGGCAGGATGAGCATCCGGGAAGTCCTACTACCCCTTCTTCACCCTGCCCCTCTAATTCATCTACTTACCCGTATGAGGAATTATTATTCAGCAACTACTTCTTCGCCAACTTCTTCAGCTTCTTCAGCTTCATCAAGGCTTCCTTGTTGCCCTTCAATAACAGCATCCGCAATACGAGATGTCAAGAGCTTCACCGCGCGAATTGCATCATCATTTGCTGGGATTACCACATCAATTTCATCGGGATCACAGTTAGTATCGACGATACCGATGATGGGGATATTGAGACGACGAGCTTCAGCAACAGCAATCCGCTCTTTACGAGGATCTACTATAAATACAGCATCAGGAAGTTTCTTCATGTTTTTAATTCCGCCTAAGAAGCGCTCTAGCTTCTCCATTTCATGACGAAGAGCAGCTACTTCTTTCTTGGGAAGAACATCAAAGACCCCTTCCTCTTCCATTGCTTCTAATTCATGAAGACGTTGAACACGCTTCTGAATAGTTTGGAAGTTAGTAAGCATCCCGCCTAGCCAACGTTCATTTACATAGTACATGCCACAGCGTTCCGCTTCTTCCTTTATGGATTCCTGAGCTTGTTTCTTGGTACCAACAAACAAGATAGTACCGCCATCAGCTACTAAATTCCGCACGTAATTGTAGGCTTCTTCTACCTTACGAACAGTTTTTTGCAAGTCAATGATATAAATACCATTACGCTCAGTGAAAATGTAACGAGCCATTTTCGGATTCCAGCGACGAGTTTGATGACCGAAGTGAACACCGGCTTCTAGTAATTGCTTCATAGAAATTACAGCCATTGTGTTGCACCTCCTTTCTAGTTTTTCCTCCGCAGGTTCATCTTACGATTCACCCTTAAAAAGGGACCCTGAATCGCAATCCCACTGCGTGTGTATTCTTTTCACACTGCGAATAGAATATCATAATTGGAGATTCAATGCAACAAAAACTTAAATCAGTGAAAAGTTTGTCCGAATATTGTTTTCCCTTATAAACCCTTCTAAATCAGCCATCAATTCCGGAAAAGGAAAGTACAACTCATTAAGGTAATAATCTTGGGTTCTAGTTTTAATTTGAACCACTTCTTGACCCTTTTTTGTAGATAGAAGATAAATTCTCCTTATTTCCTGGGGCTCAATAAAATGCTCACCACGTATAGTATGGAAAATGAGCTTATTATCCCTAATCCGAAAAGACTTCCTACTTCCATACACCCAGATGGCTATGATTCCTAAGGCAGTAAGAATATATAATCCTCGCAATAAATTAACTTCTAAACTGGAAATTTTTAAAATATAAGATATGAGCATGATCATAAGGGGAGCTATTATAAGATAAGAAGCTCCTGGGATTATCAAAGGTCTTAATTGATAGGAGTAAATTTGTTCTCTCATTAAATACTCTCCACCTTTGCTTTCCCGTGGATATTATTTGGTGTGATCTAGCTTGTCTAGTTCTTCTAAAAGATGATCGTTTAGGATTTTAATATAGGTTCCTTTCATTCCTAAAGATTTAGATTCGATTACTCCCGCTGATTCGAACTTTCTTAAAGCGTTGACAATGACAGAACGGGTGATACCCACTCGATCAGCAATCTTACTGGCAACTAATAGCCCATCTCCGCCTCCTAATTCGGCAAAAATATGTTCTACAGCTTCCAGCTCTGAATAAGATAAGGTGCCAATAGCTATCTGAACAGCAGCTTTCTTTCTGGCTTCTTCCTCTGCTCTTTCAGCTTTGACGCGAAGGATCTCCATACCTACCACTGTAGCACCATATTCAGCTAAGATAAGATCTCCTTCATTAAATTCCTGATCAAATTTAGCTAAAACTAAAGTACCTACCCTTTCTCCGCCACCTAAAATAGGTACGATGGTAGTGATCTTATTGTTAAACTGGCATCTTTCTTTTTCATTAAACACACAACCATTAGCTACTTGGGAAGTATTGAAGGTAGCTTCAGTTACTTTTAACAAGCCTTCGTTATAGCTTTCAGGGAAGCGTTCAGAATGAACTACGATATCTTCCATGGTGTCGCAACCAAAGTTCTCCATGAAGCTGAAGCCTAAAATTTTTCCACGACGACCAACAATATAGCAGTTAGCCTCGATGGATTTACTTAGAACTTTAGCCATTTCTTCAAAGTCTACAGGGTGGCCAGCTGCCTTTTGGATCAATTTGCTAATATCTCTAGTTTTTTCTAGTAAATTCTTCATATAATTTCCTCCTTTATTATTGAGCCACTTGACCTTAAGCTATTAAATCTTTCAGTAAATTATAGAATATAGCGGGAAAGATCTTGGTTCTTTACAATGTTTCCTAGGCGATGTTGTACATATTCACGATTAATAGTTACCGTGTAATCTTCTGGTAATTCAGAGGATTCAAAAGATAACTCCTCTAAAACGCGCTCCAAAATTGTATGAAGTCTACGAGCTCCAATATTTTCCGTATTGGAGTTAACTTCATATGCTACCTTAGCTAACTCATCAATTGCATTATCAGTAAATTCTACATTGATCTTCTCTGTCTCTAACAAGGCACTATATTGTTTAATTAAGGATGACTGTGGCTCAGTTAAGATCCGTTTGAAATCTTCTACCTTAAGAGATTCTAGCTCTACACGAATAGGAAATCTTCCTTGAAGCTCTGGAATTAGGTCTGACGGTTTGGCCACATGAAAGGCACCGGCAGCAATGAATAATATATAATCTGTCTTGACCGGGCCATACTTGGTATTTACAGTAGAACCCTCTACTATAGGCAAAATATCTCGTTGTACACCACCCCGAGATACATCTGGTCCACCAGCTCCTTCGCGACCAGCAATCTTATCTATCTCATCAAGAAAAATTATGCCTTCTTGTTCAGTCCGTCTTATGGCTTCTTGGACAGCTTCATCATGATCGATGAGTTTTTGTGCTTCTTCTGTGGTTAAAATCCGTCTTGCTTCTTTAACAGTAACTTTTCGCTTCCTTCGCCTTTTAGGAAGCATACTTGACATAATATCCTGCAGGTTGGAGTTAAACTCCATTCCTGTCCCTAACATATCAGGAAATAAAGGTTGGTTGTCTTCCACTTCGATTTCTATAATTTGATCTTCAAGTTCTCCACGGTGCAAGCGTTCCCGAACTAATTGTCTCTTTTCAGCAATATCAGGGGTTACTATATCTTCTTTTTCTTGCCCTTGGGGAAAAATAAACTGAAATGGATTATTATTAGTAGATTCTCCTCGTTTACCAGGAACAAGTAGCGCTTCTAGCCGTTTTTCCGCTGCAATAGCAGCCTGACTTTCCACTTCTGACATTTTTTCTGTCTTAACCATTCGCAAGGCAGTTTCTACCAGATCACGAACCATAGATTCTACATCTCTACCTACATAACCTACTTCTGTAAATTTGGTAGCCTCAACTTTCAAAAATGGAGCTCTTACTAGCTTAGCAAGTCGCCTAGCAATCTCCGTCTTACCTACCCCAGTAGGTCCGATCATGAGAATATTCTTGGGAAGAACTTCTTCACGCATTCCTTCCGGTAGAAGAGAACGTCTAAAACGGTTACGTAAGGCAATTGCCACAGATCTTTTTGCTTGATTTTGACCGATAATATAACGATCTAACTCTCTAACTATTTCCCGAGGCGTAAGTTGCTTCATAACTCCCCTCCTTACAGTTCTTCAACTATGATCTGATCATTGGTATAAACACAAATCGAAGCAGCCACTTCCATGGCCTCTCTTACTAATATAGCTGGAGAAAGATCCGTGCTTTTCTTTAGAGCTCTAGCAGCTGCAAGGGCATAATTGCCACCTGAACCTATGGCAGCAATCCCATCATCTGGTTCAATTACTTCACCGGAGCCAGAAACAATCAAAAGGTTATCTTTATCCGCAACAATCAAGAGAGCTTCTAAATTACGAAGAACCTTATCTGTTCTCCATTCTTTGGCCAATTCAACTGCCGCTCTCTGCAAATTTCCTTGGTATTCTTCAAGTTTGTGCTCGAATTTGTCAAATAATGTAAAGGCGTCCGCTACTGAACCAGCAAATCCGGCCAGTACTTTGCCATGAAAAAGGCGACGGACCTTCCGAGCTGTATGTTTCATAATCGTTGCCTGTCCCATAGTAACCTGACCATCACCGGCCATGGCTACCTCATTTCCTTTTTTGACGGCTACGATTGTAGTTGCATGGAACATATAGATAACCTCCCCATAAAGTGAGTTTACAGAATTCTAGGAATCGTGTCAAGAAGAATTGTGTACAATTGCTGTGTTTTTGTGAAAATTTCAATGGTTATTATTGCCACTATTTTGTATTTATA
>JAAZLD010000169.1 GCA_012799495.1 Desulfitobacterium sp.
TCCTGCAGGAGCTATAACCTGGGTCCTAGCTAATGTCCATATAGGAGAAATGAGTATTCTACTCCATATGGTGGCTTTTCTGGATTCTCTTGCTCGAGCTATTGGTTTAGATGGGTTTATCTTATTAGCTTTTATCCTAGGACTGCCAGCTAATGAAATTGTGATTCCTGTATTGTTGATGAGTTATTTAGCTACGGGACAATTAACGGATTTCACAAGTTTGGCCGAACTAAAGAATATCCTTATAGCTAATGGCTGGACTTGGCTTACAGCCATTAACACTATGCTATTTGCCTTATTACACTGGCCTTGTGGAACTACTCTCTTGACCATCTATAAAGAAACAGGCAGTAAAAAATGGACCTTATTAGGCTTTTTAATACCCACTGCTGTTGCTTTCTTAGTTTGCTTTATTGTTGCCCAAGTAGTGTTCAGTCTGGGTTTACTGTAGAACTATAAAAGAAACCTTAAGGTGTCGCAAGACTTTTCAAGCTGGCGACACTGTGGCAAGGACCATCTCTTTAACGACTATTGGGTTTTCTAAGTTCCTCTACTATTTTTGAGAGGAGCTTTTTATTTTATTTTTTCCGTTGATATTTTTCACAGTTTTGAAACTTAACCCTTCTGAATTCAGGGTGGATTTGTTTGAGAGGGTATCCATCTTGTGATACAATATTTTCAATGAAGTGCCCATATAAGGAGGAAATCTCGTTGGCTGGATTTTTTTCAAGACTAAAGGCCGGGTTAACTAAAACTCGGGATCAGTTTGTTTCCAGAATAGAAGGAGTTTTAACTGGTCGTAGAAAAATTGACGAAGAACTTTATGAGGAATTAGAAGAAATACTAATTAGCGCCGATGTTGGTGTACATACATCCTTAGAACTAGTGGAAAGTTTGCGCACTGAGGTAAAGAAACGTAAGCTCCAAGAAGCAGAAGAACTTAAAGAGGTATTAAAAGAACTTATTGTAGATCTTCTTGGGACAGAAACAAAAGGAATTAACTTTGCTGACAAAGGCCCAACTATTATTTTGGTAGTTGGGGTTAACGGTGTGGGTAAAACCACCACTATCGGCAAATTAGCCCATGCCTTCTGTACAGAAGGAAAGAAGGTTCTATTGGCTGCAGGAGACACCTTCAGGGCAGCAGCCATTGACCAACTCGAGGTCTGGGGACAACGGGCTGGGGTAGATGTGATCAAACAAAAAGAAGGGGCAGATCCAGCGGCGGTAGCCTATGATGCTGTCCAAGCTGCTAGATCCCGTGGGGTAGACATAGTACTTATGGATACTGCCGGAAGACTTCATAACAAAGTAAATCTAATGGAAGAACTACGTAAAATCAAACGGGTTATTAATCGGGAAATTCCTGATGCACCCCATGAGGTTTTACTTGTGCTGGATGCCACAACTGGCCAAAATGCTTTACAACAGGCCAAACTCTTCCAAGAGGTAGCCGGTGTGACAGGTATTGTCTTAACTAAGTTAGATGGTACAGCAAAAGGTGGAGTTGTTCTTGGCATTCAAGGAGAAGTAGAAATACCAGTAAAATGGATTGGAGTAGGGGAAGGTATGGGGGATCTTCGTCCCTTCGTCCCTCAAGAATTTGCAGATGCCTTATTTAATTCCGAAAATGAAGAGGAGGAATCACTCTGATTAAATATGCATTGATTGGTGGGACAGGTCTGGAACATGTAGAATTAAAGGATCTACAGAATAGGACTGTCTCTACTCCTTATGGAGATGTAACAGTAGATATTGGTAGATTAGGTGAGGACAAACCCTTAATGGTCTTTATGAGTAGACATGGTAAGGGACATACAGTTCCGCCTCACGGTGTGAATTATCGTGCAAATATATGGGCATTAAAAGAATTAGGGGTAAAGAAGATTGTTGCAACAGCAGCAGTTGGTTCTTTATCAACTCGCTTCAAACTAGGTGATATAATTTTAGTGGATCAATTCTTGGATTTTACCAAGAGCCGCCCCCAAACTTTCTATGAAGGAGGGGAACAGGGGGTACTCCATGTGGATATGACAGAGCCTTATTGTCGTTCTGTGCAAAAGGTGATTCAAGAGGCTGCCAAGAATATTCAGCTAGAAGTAAAAACCGGGGCTGTTTATGTTTGTACAGAAGGCCCTAGATTTGAAACCCCTGCAGAAATCAAAATGTATCAAATCTTAGGTGGAGAATGTGTCGGGATGACCAGTGTACCAGAAGTAGTCTTAGCAAAGGAATTGGGGATGTGCTATGCCACAATAGGATTGGTCACTAACGAAGCAGCAGGAATTGCTGACCATCCTTTGACACACGAAGAAGTTATAGAAAATATGAAAGTTACTGGGAAAACAGTAGCAGAATTGCTACCAGAAATTTTTCGGTTGTTTCGTCCCGAACAAGATTGCCGATGTCCACTGGGAAATGCAGAGGCCGGTAAGTTTTAGAAAGGCGGTACGAAAATGAAAGCATTGGAATGGATGGGGGATTCCCTAAAAATACTGGATCAGACACGCTTGCCTATAGAAATAAAATATCGACTAGCCACTAATTATGAAGAAGTAGCAGAAGCTATTGAAAAAATGGAAGTCCGTGGAGCTCCAGCTATTGGAGCAGCAGCTGCTTATGGTTATGCTCTAGGAGCAATAAAATATGATGGTGAATTGGCAAATCTCAAAGAACATATGGAAAAGGTCCAGAAGCGTTTGGCGGAGACTCGTCCTACTGCAGTTAATCTTTTTTGGGCTTTGCGCCGTATGGAAGATCGTATGCGGGAACTACATGATGTTACGGATTTTGGCAAAATAAAGCAGGTCTTAATATCTGAAGCAGACCAAATAGCTGAAGACGATCGCCAGGTCAACTATTTAATCGGTGAAGAGGGCAATTCCATTATTCCGGAAGAAGCTAATATCCTTACCCATTGCAACGCAGGTGCTTTAGCCACAGTAGAATATGGTACAGCTCTTGGAGTTATTCGGGCTGCCCATCGTAGTAATAAAAAAATTAATGTTTATGCTGGTGAAACGAGGCCTTTTTTACAAGGTGCACGACTGACGGCTTTGGAGTTAATGAAGGACGAAATACCAGTTACTTTAATAGCTGATAATATGGCAGGATTTTTAATGCAACAAGGTAAAGTCGATCTGGTGTTGGTAGGAGCAGATCGGATTGCAGCCAATGGGGATACGGCCAATAAGATTGGTACATATTCTTTGGCAATCTTAGCGCAAGCTCATGAAATACCTTTTTATGTAGCTGCACCTACTTCAACTATCGACCTGAAAGTTGCAAGTGGTCAGGAAATTCCCATTGAGGAAAGAGACGCCCAAGAAATCCGCGAAGTTTTTGGTGTTCAGGTGGCTCCAGCCGATGTAGATGTCTATAATCCAGCCTTTGATGTTACCCCTTCCAAGCTCATCACAGGGATAATTACAGAAAAGGGGATCGTAACACCTCCTTATTCTGTAAACTTATTAAAAATGATGGTGCGAACCTAAATGTTAAGGGAAAAGATCATTGAAATCGGTAAAACCCTTAACAATACAGGGTTAGTAGCAGGGACATGGGGTAATATTTCTGCTTGGGATTCAGAATATAATGGATACTGGATCACTCCCAGTGGTATGGATTATCAAACCTTGCAAGAAAAAGATCTAGTATTGTTGGACTTGGAAGGTAATGTATTAATAGGAAAGCGAAAACCCTCATCAGAATACTTATTACACAGAGAAGTATATATAGGAAGACCTGATATAAAAGGGGTTGTTCACACTCACTCCCCCTATGCATCAGCTCATGCTGTTTCTCGGGTATCTCTGCCAGCTATAGTTGAGGATTTAGCTATGTTAGTTGGGGGCAATGTGGAAGTTGCCGACTATTATCTTCCTGGGACTCAAGAATTAGCTCAAAGAACAGTTGAAAAGTTAGGAAGGCGCAATGCAGTTCTTTTAGCTAATCATGGATTGGTAGGGGTCGGAAAATCAGTTGAAGAAGCATTAAAGGTATGTCAAGTTGTAGAAAAAGGTGCTCAAATCCATATTATGTCCCGTGTCTTAGGCAATACCACAGTTTTAGATGAGCAGGATGTAGCTGCAATGGCAGACAACTATCTCACTAAATATGGACAACCTTAGACTTTATAGTTTTATAATTAGTTCCATAGCTTTGTCTTACACCTTCACCCTTTAACTTCTAGGGTAAGTGTAGGATAAGGCTAGTTTTTATATTAAGTAAAGATTTACTTGTAAGTTTCATTAATATTTTATTTAATATTAATTTGATATTAAAAGGAAAACTTTTAAGGGGGATTATTATGAGTAAATTATTGATTCGCGGTATGGTCTTACCAATGACAGGAGAGGAAGATTTTTTCCCGGAAGGGGAAGTAGCTATCGAAAATGATAAAATTATTCATGTAGGTTCAAAAGGCTCTACGTCGCAAGATTTTGTACCGGATAGAGTTTTAGAATATAACGATGATGTGATTATGCCAGGTTTTGTCAACACCCATACTCATGCAGCTATGACATTGCTTAGGAGCTATGCGGATGATTTGCCTTTGATGACATGGTTGCAAACAAAGATCTGGCCTTTCGAAGCTAAGCTAACTGATGAAGATATTTATTGGGGAACAATGTTGGCCTTGGGAGAAATGATCAGATCAGGGACAACCACAATGTTAGATATGTATTCTTTCATGGATAAAGTGGCAGATGCAGTTTTAGAAGCTGGAACTAGGGGAGTTTTAGCAAGGGGGCTCATTGGCAATGCTCCTAACGGAGAAGAGGCTCTTGCAGAAGGTATCGAATTAGTAAATAACTATGATGGAGCAGGGAATGGCCGGATTAAAGTTATGCTTGGACCCCATGCCCCTTATACATGTAATGGTGAATATTTACAAAAGGTTAAAAAAGAAGCAGATCGTTTGGGAGTAGGAATTCATATTCATCTATCTGAAACAGAGGATGAAATAAATACTATAAGGAAAGAAACGGGTAAAACTCCTGTTCAATGGCTTGAGGAATTGGGAGTTTTTGGTGGCCATGTAGTGGCAGCCCATTGTGTTCACCTAACGGAAGAAGATCGTAAAATCCTAGCTAAAAATAAAGTTGCCGTAGCTCATAACCCAGAGAGCAATATGAAGCTAAGTAGTGGTACAGCTCCTATTATGGAACTCTTAGAGGAAGGCGTCTTAGTAGGATTAGGCACTGACGGTGTTTCTAGCAATAATAACTTAGATATGTTTGGTGAAATGCGTTCAGCAGCCTTTTTGCAAAAACTTCATAAAGGGGCAGCAGCCTTACCAGCTTATGAAATATTAGAAATGGCTACCATCAATGGTGCTAAGGCACTAGGATTAGAAAATGTAGGGATGTTGGCCCCTGGGTACAAAGCAGATATTATTACCATTGATTTTGACCAACCTCATTTCTATCCACGTTTCTCTGTTCCATCCCATTTGGTTTATGTTGCTCACCCAGGGGATGTGCGTACTGTAGTAGTAGACGGCAAAATCCTTATGGAGGAAAAAGAACTCAAAACTATGGACATTATGAAAGTTTGTGATGAAGTGGAAAAAAGAGCTAAAAAAGTTGCTGAAAGCTTCTAATAGCTTCTAATAGCTTCTAGCCTGCTTCAAATGCTTCCAAAGAAGTGCCGACATATAAGATTTATAATTTCCTTCTATATTAATAAGTTAATCTCAGAACATTCTTTAAAGTAGAACTTTAACGTAGTGCTTTTGTATTTTTAAATATTAGACAAGGATCCAGAAAATACTTTTCCTATGGTGCAAGGAGAATTCCTTGACAAACTCTTTTCCATAGCCTAAAATAGCTTAGTAAAGTAAAAATCCTTTACAGGAGGATTTGACTTGGAACATTTTGCCAGAATGGCTTTGTTAGCAGATTTTTATAGACCCTTACTTACGGCGAAGCAAAGGAGAGTTTGGGAATTCTACTATGAACAGGATCTGTCTTTAGTTGAGATTGCTGAATTGGAGAATAATACCCGTCAGGCTGTTTATGATCTCCTTAAAAGGACAGAGAAAATCCTGCAAGGTTATGAAGATAAACTTGGATTAGTGTGCCGTTTTAAGATTGAACAAGATAAGGTCGCTGAAGTAAACAATCTGATGCAGGGATTTTCTGCAGAGGACTTTTCTTCAATGGAATCTTGGGAACGCTATCAAGCCATGTTAAAAGAGATTAAAGAAATTTTTAAAGATATATAGCTAACTAATATCAAGGATCTAGAAGGGAGGTATGCTAGTGTTTCAAAGTTTAAGTGAAAAACTCCAGGCCACTTTTAAACGTCTCAAAAGTAAAGGAAAACTTACCGAGGCTGATGTAAATGAAGCTATGCGAGAGGTACGTGTGGCCTTATTAGAGGCAGACGTTAACTTTAAAGTTGTTAGAGAATTTGTATCTAAGGTCAAAGAACGTTCCATTGGCCAGGAAGTTTTAGAATCTTTGTCACCTGGACAACAGGTGATCAAGATTGTTAATGAAGAAATGGTTGCCCTAATGGGCGGTGTCTCTAGTAAAATCAGTATTGCCTCTAAGCCTCCTACTGTAATCATGTTAGTCGGTTTGCAAGGAGCGGGGAAAACTACCCATGGAGCTAAACTGGCTAATATGCTTAAAAAACAGGGTAAGCGTCCTCTATTAGTAGCTTGCGATATCTATCGTCCAGCAGCTATTAAGCAGCTTCAAGTTTTAGGAGAACAAATCAATGTACCCACTTTTTCTCTTGGACAAGAAAACCCTGTTAAAATAGCCCAAGAAAGTATCCAACAGGCCTCAAAGGATGGGCAAGATGTGGTAATTATCGATACTGCGGGACGCCTTCACATTGATGAAGAGCTCATGGGGGAATTAAAAGAAATTAAGGGTGCAGTGAAACCTCATGAGATTCTTTTGGTAGTAGATGCTATGACCGGGCAAGATGCAGTGAATGTAGCGGAAAGTTTCTATAATGAATTGGGAGTAGATGGGGTAATCCTCACTAAGTTAGATGGAGATACTCGAGGAGGAGCAGCTCTTTCTATTAAAGCTGTTACTGGTTGCCCGATCAAATTCATCGGAGTAGGGGAAAAAATGGATGCTATTGAAGCATTCCATCCTGACCGGATGGCTTCCCGGATTTTAGGTATGGGAGACGTCCTTACTTTAATTGAAAAAGCCCAAAGTGCTTTTGATGAAAAACAAGCTCGAGAGATGGAACAAAAGCTCCGGAAACAGGAGTTTACCTTAGATGATTTCTTAGAGCAAATGCAGCAGCTGAAGAAGATGGGACCCCTTAATTCTTTGCTGGAAATGATCCCGGGGGTGGGAAAGCAACTTAAAGATGTCCAAATCGATGAAAAGGAAATGGCTCATGTAGAAGCTATTATCAAGTCCATGACCCCTGAAGAACGTCGCAAGCCCTCCATTATTAAAGATTCTAGAAAAAGGCGTATTGCTAAAGGGAGCGGTACTTCTGTTCAACAGGTGGGACGCTTATTAAAACAGTTTAACCAAATGCAAAAAATGATGAAACAATTTGCCGGTGGTGCCGGTATGATGGGTAAGGGGAAAAAGGGTAAGAGAGGTAAGAAAATGGGACTTCCTTTCCCTTTTAGATAAATTACCAATTATTATTTTTATACTAAATTATCCTTATGAGGAGGTGAAAAATAATGGCAACAAAAATTCGTCTACGCCGTATGGGTGCCAAGAAAAATCCCTTCTACCGTTTAGTAGTTGCAGATTCTAAATCTCCCAGGGATGGCCGTTTTATTGAAGAAATCGGTTACTATGATCCCACCAAACAACCTGCAGTAATAAACATTGATGAAGAAAAAGCGATGAAATGGTTAGCATCAGGTGCTCAACCTTCAGATACTGCGAAGTCCTTACTTCGTAAAACTGGGATATTGGCAAAATACCAGGAGTCAAAGAAGTAATGGCTTATTGGGGGTGTTCCCATGAAGGAACTCGTAGAAATTCTTGCGAAAGCACTAGTAGATAACCCTGAAGAAGTGATGGTTGCCCAATCGGAAACAGATAAAACTATTCATCTTCAATTGATAGTTGCTTCCGAAGATATGGGTAAGGTCATTGGAAAACAGGGTAGGATCGCCAATGCGATTCGTACCATTGTTAAAGCGGCTGCCGTTAAAGATGGCCGTAGGGTTCATGTAGATATTGATCAATAAACCAGTTAAGAAGGGCCTTGTGCCCTTTTTGACATTTTAGGTAAGTTAACTGCTTATAGGAGTTGACTTCTATATACTTCTTAGACCTAAAAAAGGAGAATGAGTATGGATGAGGTTTTGATCGGGGAAATTACAAAACCCCACGGTATCAAAGGAGAATTGAAGGTCCGTCCTATTACGGATTTTCCTGAGCGGTTTAAGAAGCTACAGGAAGTGATTCTTGTAGCCCCAAAAGGTACGAAAGATACCTTCAAAATTAAGAAGGCCAATGTTCAAGGGACTGATATTTACTTAGCTTTGGATGGGGTAAACTCTCGAGATGAGGCTGAAAAATTGCGGGGTATGGCAATAAAAATTAAGAGCTCAGAAGTTCCTCCCCTAGGAAAAGGAAGATATTATTATTTTGAATTAGAGGGGATGGAGGTCTATGAAGGGGATAATTACTTAGGGATATTGACTCAGATTTTAGAGACTGGTGCTAATGATGTATACCTAGTAAAAGGACCTCAGGGGGAAATCTGTGTACCTGCTTTAAAAACTGTTGTTAAAAAGGTTGATGTGCCTGGTAAACGTATGGATGTGATTCTCCCTCCTGGCCTTCTTGATAAATGAGGGTATTCTTATGAAATTTACAGTATTGACTTTATTTCCGGAAATGTTTGCTCCTTTAAACGAAAGTATTTTAAAACGTGCTCAACAAGGGAAACTTATTGAGGTAGAACTGATTAATTTCCGGGAATACGCAATGAGTAAGCATAAAAATGTAGATGATATTCCTTATGGTGGAGGGGCTGGAATGGTTCTTAAGCCAGAACCTATTTATGCTGCCATTGGTGATCTGCCGGAAACTGTGGGTTCCCGGCGTATTGTGCTACTCACACCTCAAGGTGAGCCTTTTAAACAAGAAAAAGCCCAAGAATGGAGCCAATTAGATGAAATTGTCTTTATCTGTGGCCATTATGAGGGATTTGATGAGAGAATTCGTTATCTAGCAGATGAAGAAATCTCTTTAGGGGATTTTGTTTTGACTGGTGGGGAGCTGGCTGCTATGGTGATGATCGATGCTGTAGCTCGTTTAATTCCTGGAGTACTAGGAGAAGAGGACTCAGCAGTAGAGGATTCTCATAGTATGGGTGCTCTCGAATATCCTCACTATACTCGTCCTCGGGTTTTTGAGGGGATGGAGGTCCCGGAGGTTCTTTTATCTGGCCATCATATGAAAATTCAAGCTTGGCGACGTAAGGAGTCTCTAAGACGTACTTTTTTTAGACGCCCGGAATTATTTGCTGAACTTGAATTTTCACCAGAGGATTACCCCTTACTGGAAGAGTTAGCTGAAGAGTATCCTGAATTAGCTGAAGAAAGTTGGCGCTGGGAACATTTGAAGCCCAAATCTAAGAGAAGGCGTCCTAAAAAATCACCATAGGGAGGGAAAAGTATGGGGGATTTATATATAGCTTTGATTCATGCTCCTGTTTATAATAAGAACATGGAAGAAATAGCCACATCTATAACTAATTTAGATATTCACGATATTGCCCGCAGTGCTACCACCTATGGAGTTAAGGGTTACTATATTGTCCATCCTGCTGAAGCTCAGAGATCTTTGGCTCAAAGAATCATGGGATATTGGCAGGAAGGTTTTGGGGCAGAGTATAATCCTCATCGTCAGGAAGCCTTTGCCAGAGTAAAATTAGCTCGAGAAATAGGAGAAGTAGAAGCAGAAATTTTTGCCGAACATGGGAAAATGCCTATTAAGCTTGCCACTGATGCAAGATACTATCCCAATACCCTAGACTACAGTACAGTGCGAAAAAAACTCGAAATAGAAGAAAAACCTATGCTATTACTATTTGGCACAGGTTGGGGTCTTACGAGAGAAGTTATAGAAAGTTGCGATATTATCCTTAAGCCAATCTACGGTCCGGGAGAATGGAATCACCTTTCCGTTCGCTCAGCGGCAGCAATTATTCTGGATCGTTTAAGAGGTCAATAATTAAAGTGTTTTTTAGTTGCATAGAGTTCAAGAATATGCTAAAATGACACGGTAAAACGGATGGTCCTCTCGCTATTGAGCTTAATAATTTTTGTATTAAGTATTAGTGTATGAACATCTAGGCAAGGAAGGGGTGAATCACCTATGGATTACA
>JAAZLD010000170.1 GCA_012799495.1 Desulfitobacterium sp.
AACGCATAGGACTTGGGTTTAGAGCCTTGCTTAAGCCTTTTTCGAGGTTTCAAGCAGGGATTTAAGCCAAGTCCTTTTCCCCTTTACTTTTGAATATAGCTGAAATATCCCTCATCATTTAGGAGGAGCAAAAATGCGGATACTAAATACTGCTGCCTCGGGGGTGCGGGCTCAACAGACCGCTTTAGATACCTTGGGCAACAATATCTCAAATATAAATACACCTGGTTTTAAAGGCCAAAGGGTGGACTTTGCAGAAGCTTTAGCTTCCCAATTACGCCCAGAGGATCGGGAATTTAGAGAGGAGCCTGTAGGTTCTGCTCTTAATCTAGGTGTTGGAGTTATGTATCAGAATATCAGTACCAACTTTCGCCAAGGAAATGTCCAGGCTACGGAAAGTCCTCTTGATTTAGCTATTGATGGAGAGGGATTTTTCCCTGTGCGCTTGGAGAATGGAGAAAGTGCTTATACGAGAGCAGGGAATTTCCAATTAGATGCTCAAGGAAAGCTGGTTAACTCCAATGGACATATTCTAGAAGTCCGGATTCCTACTGAGGCTACTGATATTTATGCTGACCCTACCGGAAGGATCTATGGTTATTTAGAGGGTGAGGAAAGAATCTTTGGTCAAATAATTCTTCCTGAGGAAGAAACAGAGAACTTTCCTGGTGGGCCTTTGACATTAGATGAACTAGGCCGCCCCCTTGGGGAAAATGGAGAATTATTTAATGTTGCTTTTGTAGTACCAGAAGGAGCTGAAGAAGTTCATATCAGTTCTGATGGTCTCTTGAGAGCGAGTATTGATGGTGAACAAGTGACTTTAGGGCAGATCAATCTGGTTTATTTTACGAATCCGGGAGGATTGAGGCGGAGCGGGGAGAATTTATATTTAGCCCCTAATGCTGAAGGAGTCACTGGGGAGGAACTGGTGGGAACCCCAGGAAGCCAGGTTCAAGGCCAAGAGTTAGGTACTTTACGCTCTCATTCCTTAGAAATGTCCAATGTGGATTTGAGCCAAGCCATGACGGAGTTGATCCAGGTTCAAAGGGCCTATCAGCTTAATTCTCGAATGATTACCAATGGGGATCAAATGTGGAGCATGGCAAACTCTTTAAGGAGGTAGTTAAATGAGTTATTGGCTAGATACCCCTTTAATGAATGTTTTGGAGAAGAGTTTGGATGCCTCTAGCCTTCGGAATAAAGTATTAGCCAACAATATAGCTAATGTGGATACACCGGAGTTTAAACGTTCTGATGTGGACTTTAAGGCTGTATTAGGTAAGGCTATGGGAATTGAAGGAGAGGAGCTCCCTTTGCGAACTACCTCTGAGCGACATTTACAAAAGCCTGAATTAAGTCAACATGTTGTGGTGGATCATTCTAAAACAAGCATTCGCAATGATGGAAACAATGTGGATATTGAAAGAGAAATGACTAATGTAGCAGAAAACAGTATTTACTATAATGCTGTAACACGAGCGTTAACTACCCAATTTTCTAATTTACGGACAGTTATTAGCCAAAAATAGAGTATTAATTAAGGGGTTCGTGTTATTTAAGTTTTTTTCATACTTTTCGTATTGAATATAAGTAGAGGAATTTATCTTTAAAGTAATTTAGTAATTGGTTATTAGGGTGTTTTTCTAAAATGCGCACTTGTTATTAGACGCTAGTAAAGGAAATTGTAGGTGATCTTATGATCAAAGGTTTATATACGGCAGCTTCAGGAATGTTAGCTGCTAAAACCCAAAGTGAAGTTATTGCTGATAATGTGGCTAATCTGCGTACTCCCGGCTATAAGGTGGAAGTAAGTAGTAATAAGGCTTTTCCTGAGTTGCTGATGAGTCGCATTAGAACGGAGAATGAAGGTATTGGGCCAACTCCCGATCGGACAATAATTGGTGCTATGGGTACAGGAGTAGTAGTAGATGAAATAACTAGGATGAATTATCCCGGGGCTTTGCAAAGTACAGAAAGGCCCACTGATTTAGCTATCACTTCAGAGGGGTATTTTGTGGTCCAGACTCCTAATGGGGAGAGGCTTACTCGCAATGGCCAATTTCAGTTAGATGCTTTAGGTATCCTCCAAACTCCCGATGGATACCCTGTTTTAGGTCAGGGAGGGGTAATTGGTCCTCTCAGTAAGGATTTTACAGTAGATAGCTATGGAGTAATTCGGGATAATGGAGAATATGTGGATCAATTGAGATTGGTTCAGGCTGAACTTAATGATTTGATAAGAGAAGGACAGTCTTTATTTAATCCCCAGGGGCCTGTTCAGGAATTTAACGGCGATGGGGGAATTCGTCAGGGCTTTATTGAAAGCTCCAATGTGGATTTAACAGGTCAAATGGTCAAGATGATTACTGTTATGCGTGCCTATGAAGCTAACCAAAAGGTTATTCAGACCCAGGATGCTACTTTGGAGAAGGCTGTTAACGAAATCGGCAGGTTAGTCTAATATTCCAAGATGGAAAATTTTAATTAGGATGTGTTTTCATGAGTAGTCAATGGGTCATATTCCAATTAGGAAATGAAGAGTATGGAATGCCTATCAATGTAGTTAAGGAGATAACCCGGTTGGAGGATGTTCGTCCGATCCCTCAGGCACCTTATTATGTTAAAGGGCTGATCAATTTACGGGGTTCGGCTATTCCCTTGATCGATTTACATATTCGTTTTGGGAGCGAAGCTCTTAGCCAAGGAAGTGCTGAAGAAAGCTCTTCCCAAGAGAACTTTGCTCTTATTACAGAAGTTAATGGGGAAGCGGTAGGCTTTGCTGTCGATCAGGTAAAAGAAGTACGGGTAATCGAGGAAATCGAACCCACTCCTCCTTTAGTTGCAGCTCCCTTTATTGGTGGGGTTGTAAATCTACCAGATCGGATCATTATGATGCTAGTACCAGAAAAAATCCTCGATCAGGATGAACTTGCTGGTATTACCCAGCTCATTTAGGAGGTTAATAGATGGATACTGCTGATTTATTACTTATTTATCAATTACAAAGTATGAATCAGAGTTTAAATAACCCCAATGAGAATAGTAAGAATCAAGTAGAGGATACTCAGGGCTTATTATTTGCGGCTTTGCTTTCCTCAGCCCTTTCAAGTAACGGAGATGGTTTTGGCTCTTCTACAGGAAT
>JAAZLD010000171.1 GCA_012799495.1 Desulfitobacterium sp.
AATAGGAATACTCCAGTAAATAGGACTGGCTTCTTTAAATATCTATAATGCATCAAAGTAAAAAGAACACTTGTGAGTAAAACACCTATTAAAACTCCCCCTCTACCTGTTAGGGAAGTTTGAATAACACCCCGTACTAATAGTTCCTCAGAAAAAGCTCCGGTCAAAAACATGGGAAATAATTTGCTTACTGGCAGTTCCAAAAGTAAAGAATTAATTCCCCCATCATCAAAAGCTTCAATGGGGAAGATATTCCAAGCAATGAGTTGAATCGCCATGCCCAAAAGGGCAATTAAAGTACCCCAAAGCCATATTTCTTTAATATCCCAAAAGAAAAAGTCCCCTAAAAGATACCCTTTTCTTAAAAAGAAAAACCAAAGTAGAAAAAATCCTGGAATTAGGAGAAGAAGCTGAGTAAGCCAGAAAGAGGGAATTAGAACTGCTCGTAGATTTTCGGTTTCTATGGAATTACTCTTTTCCAGGTTATATTTCTCTAGGCTTGATTCTTCTCGATTACACTCTTCTAGATTGCTATCTTCTCGATTACACTTTTCTAGGTTACACTTATCTAGACTAGACTCTTCCCTTACGTCTTTTTCATCCATATTTTTATTCCCTCCCTCATCTTTCTACGTATAGAAGTTTTCATTATAAAAATTCTCCAGTATCTCAATCTAACCTCGTTAATTAAAGGTTCATCCTTAAATTAATTTGCCTTTCCCTACTCTAGTGATTATCATAGAAGAAGAATTTTAGCCAGAAAGGTGAGAATATCTTGGCCAAGCTTGAACTTATCGCTACAACTGCCTTTGGTATAGAGTCTATCGTCAAACGAGAGCTTCATAATTTAGGCTATACAGAGACCCAAGTAGAAAATGGTAAGGTAAGTTTTATCACCAACGAATTAGGGCTCTGTCGTAGTAATTTATGGCTCCGTTCCGCTGAAAGAGTTCTCTTAAAAATGGGAGAATTCAAAGCTACTACCTTTGAGGAGCTTTTTCAACAGACAAAAGCCCTACCCTGGGAAGAGTGGATCCCTATTGATGGAGAGTTTCCTGTTGTAGGGAAATCTATCAAATCCAAACTCTTCAGTGTCTCTGATTGTCAAGCAATAGTGAAGAAAGCTATCGTGGAACGTCTTAAAGAGGTCTATGGAATCCAGTGGTTTGAAGAGACGGGGCCCAAATACAAAATTGAAATAGCTTTATTAAAGGATATAGCAACTCTCACTATCGACACATCTGGTCCCGGACTCCATAAAAGGGGCTATCGGAAACTAGCAGGAGAAGCTCCCCTAAAAGAAACCTTAGCCGCTGCCATGATTAACCTTAGCTATTGGAAAGATGAGCGGGCTCTTATCGATCCTTGCTGTGGTACAGGCACTATCCCTATTGAAGCAGCCTTCATAGGACTTAATCGGGCTCCCGGTTTGAAAAGGAGTTTTGTTGCTGAAACCTGGCCTAATATAGCTAAACAGTATTGGAAAACAGCCCGAGAAGAGGCAAATGATCTTTATAAACGTGATCAGAAGCTTTATATTTATGGCTCAGATATTGATAATAAAGCTTTGCAATTAGCTCGGATACATACAGATGATGCAGGTTTAACGGATAAGATATTTTTCCAACGCCTACCAGCCTCAGAAGTTCGCTCTCGTTTCCAATATGGGCATTTGATTACTAACCCTCCCTATGGGGAAAGACTAGGGGAACAAGCAGAAGTGAAAGAGCTTTATAAAGATTTAGGTCAGGTTCTTCAACAACTAGAAACATGGTCATTACATCTTTTGACTACAGATAAACGTCCAGAACTTTTAATTGGCCGCCGCTGGGATAAAAGTAGGAAACTTTATAATGGTCGGCTAGAATGTCATTATTACCAATTCTTTGGTCCTAAACCTCCCAGAAAAAATCAGAACCCTCTTTGACTTCATTTGTTATCTTATATTAGTTATCTAGTGTCCCTTAAGAATTTTAATTTAATAAAAATTTCATAAATAATATACAAACCGAGGGTAGATCTTAGCTCCCCTCGGTTCTTCAATTTCTAGGCGCTTATTCTTCCTAAGATTTAGGAATTGTTATTATGGCATAAATCTGCGTTAAGGTGATAGATAGCTTTTGTATAATTTTCCCGATCGATGACAAACTGCATATTCACTTGCCGTAGAGATTGAGATACACAGTTTACATTGATATGATTTCTCGCCAGGGTACTAGTGGCCTTAGCTAGAATATTAGGTACAGCAATATTGGAGCCGATAACACAGACAATAGCTGAGGGTAAAATGGTAACAGTTTGATATTCGGCCTTCAATTCCTCTACTAATTCATCAGTTAAATCATCTTCCCAGATTACTAAGGAGATACTATTAGCGTTAGTGGCTTTCATGATATAGCTAATAGAATGTCTCATAAACACTTCCATTATTTCTTTATCATAGCCAATTTCTCCAACCATCAATGAATCATGAATTTCTACAACCACTACTTTATCAGATCCTGCAATGATCTCTATTTTAGCCTCTGGGCCAATATAATCAGTGGTAATCAAGGTTCCTGGGTGATCTGGTTCAAAGGTGTTTTTCAACCTTAAGCTGATTCCAGCCATTTCTAAAGGTTTGGAGGCATTGGGATGAATAGCTTCCATACCAATATCCGCTAATTGGTCCGCTACATCATAATTAGTACGACCTACAGGAACAGCTTTTTCTACCCCGACGATTTTCGGATCAGCTGAAGACAGATGGAATTCCTTATGAATAATAGCTTCATCAGCTTTCAGATGAGTGGCAATCCGGGAGAAAGTAATTTCGGAGTACCCTCGTTCAAATTGACGCATGATACCTTCTTTACCCTTAGTATAGCCTGTTACGATAACTATTTCTTTAAAGGGATCTACATCTTTGAAAGCTAACTCAATACGCTCGTTAATAGTAAGCTGACGAGAATCTCTAAGTCCGGTCAAATCCACTAAGCGAGCTGGTATTCCCCTATTTTTTAATATATTAACAGAATTAAAGGCTGAATGAGCCTCTCCTAAAGATGCTAATAATTCTCGAGCTGAAGAAAAAATATTTTCTCTCTCTACATAACCAGAAGAAATAATCTCATGCATACTATGAAGGTAGGATTTTATTAGGCAGATGCGTTCCTCTAAAAACTTTTTGGCAACCTCATAATCTAAACCAATTGCCACAAATTTCTCATTTATCTTTAATAATTCTTCTAGTAATTCATCTAAGGCAGATTCGCAATCTTCACCCTTGACAAAAATTTGGTAAATTCCCGGGGCCTTAGTTTTTTTATCTTCCAATAGCTTATTAGTAACTCCACCATAGGCAGACACGACAAAAACTCTTCCGAATTTAAAACGTTCTGTTCCTGGTTCCCCAATAATATTTTTTAAAACATCATCAAATTGGGACATGGAAGTGCCCCCGATTTTCTCTACAGTTAGCATAATACACCTCACCGTTAAAGTGGTTCTGTTAGATAACAATTGACATTATTATAATACAGTTCTAAGAGAGCAACAAGGTTAAAGTTTTACCTTTTCCTTCTTATTTTAAAAGGTTTTAAGCATTTTAACATGGGGAATTCCATCTTCCATGAATTCTTCGGAACTTACCACAAAACCCAGCTTTTCATAAAATGATAAAGCCTGTGTCTGAGCATGAATTAAACCTTGTTTGACATTTCCTTCTTCTTTAGCTAGCTTTTCTAAAGAATTGATAATCTCACTCCCTAACCCTAATTTACGGGCTTCAATTCGAACACAAATTCGTTCAAATTTGGCAGCATCCTCTAGAAATCGTAACCTCCCTGTCCCGACTGGCTTTCCATCATGATAAATTAAAATATGTTGAACTAGAAGATCATAATCATCAAATTCATCCTCAAGAGAAACACCCTGTTCTTCCACAAAAACTTCTTTCCTAATCTTATAAATATCTTCCCACTCTTTATCTTTAGCAAAAACAACCTTCACCATTTATTTCTCCCCTTACCTTAATTAAACTTCTTATATATAAGGAATTTCTTAACGAACCTAGCCTATTCTTAAACAGCCTAGTCTTTTCTTTAACACCCACATTTACCATAACTTTTTCCATTTTCCATATTAATTAG
>JAAZLD010000172.1 GCA_012799495.1 Desulfitobacterium sp.
CAAGGACAGAAATCCGCAAAATTCAGCCCCATGGAGTGAACGGACCTTGTGAAGTTCAAATTATGTTGAGTAATGTGAATATAATCCACTCCCCTCGTTTAATGAGCGATCCTCCTAGAAGAACTGGGGAAAGTCCCTCGGGAGTAAATGGGGCACCAGAGCTTTCGCGAATTGGGGAGTTAGAGGGAGATATACGGCAGGATATTCCAAATATTTAGGGGCCTAGTGGTCCCTTGTTTTTTGTAAATTTAGGGATTTTTCTTTCCCAATACTGGTTAAAAGGTCAAGGCTATGGTAAAATTTTTAAAGATACGCTTTATCTAAAGGATGTGAGGAAAATAAGAACACTATGGGTTCTAAATGGTCCCAACCTAAATCTTTTAGGTCGTAGGGAACCAGATACCTATGGCAAAGAAACTTTAGCGGAGATCAATGATGAATTGTTAGAGATTGCTCAAAAGGCTGGAGTACCTATTGAAATAAAGCAAACTAATTTTGAAGGTGAAATGATTCAATGGATCCATACCATGGCAGAAGATGATTTTCTTATTATCAATCCTGGAGCCTGGACTCATTATAGTTATGCGATTCGGGATGCTATCGCTGGGGTTAAGGTTCCTGCTATCGAAGTACATCTTTCCAATATCCATGCCCGGGAGGAGTTTCGGAAAAACTCAGTTATAGCTCCTGTGTGTATTGGGCAAATTTCTGGTTTAGGGAAAAAAAGCTATAAACTCGCCTTGCAATTTGCCATGGAATACTTGACACAATAGGCAAATCTAGTTCATTATTATTTCAGAGATCCTTGTTTCTTTGTGCACTACATATTATTATTTTTTATCTAACTTAAAGTAAATTCCTTGCTAGTGGGACAAGCTAGTATTAAAAGAATTTAGGAGGATAATGTATGATTTCATCCAATGACTTTAAAACAGGCCTGACAATCGAGATGGATAATGATGTTTTCACTATTGTTGAATTCCAACATGTTAAACCTGGTAAAGGTGCAGCTTTTGTTCGGACCAAGTTAAAAAATGTTAAAACTGGTGCTGTTATTGAAAGAAGGTTCAATGCAGGAGAAAGAGTTGCTAGGGCTCATTTAGAGCGTCATGAAATGCAATACCTTTATAAAGATGGAGAACTTTATGTAGTAATGGATAACTCCACTTATGAACAAACTTCCTTAACAGAAGCCCAAATCGGTGATGGTGTAAAATACCTTAAGGAAAACATGAGTTTAGGTGTTCTCTTCTATAATGGCGCAGTAATTGGAGTAGATCTCCCTACTACTGTAGAATTGGAAGTAACCCAGACGGAACCAGGTATCCGTGGAGATACTGCATCTGGCGGATCCAAACCAGCTACTTTAGAGACAGGTGCTGTTGTTCAAGTTCCTTTCTTTGTTAATGAAGGGGATGTATTGGTTATTGATACCCGTACAGGTACTTATGTCTCTCGTGCTTAATTTTTGAGAAAAAATAGAATCAAGAACCCTCCTTTCGGGCAACCTTTTCATATAGATGGGTTGTACCAGAGGAGGGTTTTATATTATGAAATTAAATATTATCCCTTTAGGTGGAACAGGTGAAATTGGCAAGAATTTGGTCCTTTTTGAATACGGAGATTCTATCATAGTTATCGATGGGGGAGTAAAATTCCCTGATGAAGAACTTTTGGGAATTGACTTAGTGATCCCGGATATTAGTTATTTAGAAAAGCGGAAAGATAAGATTAAGGGAATCTTTATCACTCATGGTCATGAAGATCATATTGGAGGATTACCTTATATTTTGCCAAAATTACAAGCTCCTGTATATGGTACAAAGCTTACTCTAGGAATGGTTCGAGTTAAGTTACAGGAAAAAGGGAGTTATCCAGAGGAGTTTTTACGGGTGATCCAGCCAGGGGAAGTTATCGAAGCAGGAGATTTTCAGGTAGAGGCTTTCCGGGTGACCCATAGTATTCCAGATGCTGTAGGCTATGGAATCATGACCCCCCTTGGTCGGGTAATTTATACGGGGGACTTTAAAATTGATCATACCCCTATTGATGGACAGGAAATGGATTTGGGCAAGCTGGCAGTTTGGGGCCAGGAAGGAGTTTTGGCTTTACTTTGTGACTCCACCAATGCTGAGCGGACAGGAAGCACTCTTTCTGAACGGGTAGTGGGGAAAACTCTCATGGATACATTCTCCAAGGCTCAAGGGAAAATTATCATGGCTACCTTTGCTTCTAATGTCCATCGGATTCAACAAGCCATTGATGCAGCAGCTATTCTCCATCGTAAAGTAGCTGTTGTAGGAAGAAGCATGGTACAGGTGGTAGATACAGCTAGGGAATTAGGGTACTTACATTTACCTGATGAAGATATGTTAATTGATCATAGTAGCATAAATGAAGTGCCTTCAGCACGCTTACTTATCCTTACTACAGGAAGTCAGGGTGAACCTCTAGCAGCTCTAACCCGGATG
>JAAZLD010000173.1 GCA_012799495.1 Desulfitobacterium sp.
CAGTCTGTCGAGAGACTACCATGCCTCGGCTCATTGTCAAGGGTCACTTACTACAGCTTTAACCCAAATAATGGTATTTATCAAAGTGGCTAACTTAAACTTGAAATTCTCGTATATTTTTCAACTATTATTATCTCTTAAAAAATTCTTATGATAGATCTTTTCCACTTCTTCAGGTAATAAAGGTTTGCTGAAAAGATAGCCTTGAATATAGTTGCAACCACTTTCTTTCAGCCGAATATATTGCCATTCTTCCTCAATCCCTTCTGCTGTAACGGCTAAACCAAGACCGAAAGCTAGGGAAATAACACTCTCCATGGCCTTAGAATTTTCCATTCCCAAAAACTTGTCACACATACTTTTATCTAGCTTAACTTTATGTACAGGGATATATGTCAAATAATTGATAGAGGAAAAGCCTGTTCCAAAATCATCGAGGGAGAGTTTTATACCTAGATCTTTTAACTGTTGGAGGACCCGGAAGGTTTGCTCTGTTTCCTCCATAAGGATACTTTCAGTAATTTCTATTTCGATAGACTGAGGTTCAAGTTGAGCTTGTCGTAGATTTTCTAGTAAGAATTCTATGTATTCATGGTCATGAATTTGTTTACTTGAAAAATTAATAGCGATAGGTTTATTTCCATACCCTTTATCCCGCCATTCAGCTGCCTGCTGGATAGCCTTCTCAGTGACAACTTTACCTATTTGGTAGATTAGATCTGATTCCTCAGCAATGGCAATAAAGACATTTGGGGGAATATTGTGATCCTTTAGGCGTACTAAAGCCTCAAAGCCTATTATTTCTCCTGTCTGAGCATCTACCTGTGGCTGATAAACCAAGTAAAACCCATCCTCATTCAGGGCTTTACGTAGAATATTTTCTATCTCAGCTTTCTTCTTTAGTTCCTCCTGCATTTCCCTATCATAGAAAAGATAATTGTTTTTCCCACGACGTTTTACTGTGTAAAGGGCAGTATCTACATTAGTAAGCAGCTGGTCAATATCATGTCCGTCTTTGGGGAAAGTTGCTATGCCTATACTAAAGCGTATATTTAGATCCCGGTTTTGAACAGAGATTGGCTCATCAAAGAGCTCCCATATACGAACGATGACTTCTAAGACTTCATTCTTATCACCAATTACAAGAATGAGAAACTCATCTCCCCCATAACGTGATAGGAGAACCCTTTCATTAGAAACTCCCATGAGACGGCCAGCAATTTCCTGAAGAACGATATCTCCGAAGATATGCCCTAAGGTATCATTGATTTCTTTGAAATTATCAATATCCATCATCATTATAGAAAACTCTTGGCCCTTCTCGATCTCTTCTTGTAATTTTCCTTTAAAGTTACGCCGATTAGGCAGATTTGTTAAGAAGTCGAAATAAGCCAAACGATTAATCTCATCTTCGTGTTTGCGGCTTTCAGTAACATCTGTAAGAATTCCGTAAAGGATCCCTCTTTCATCATCTTTACGTTTAATAGCTTTCCCTTGGATTTTCAGCCAGCGGTATCTATTATCTACTCCTTTTACAGGAACTTGGATATTGACTTCATCTTTTTTACCACTTTCATAAATTCTTATTTCTTTGAGTAATTGTCTTCTGTACTTTTCATCTATAACAGTACCTAAAATTTCATCAATGTCCTCGCTCATACCTAATGGTAAGGCTACTACTTTTTCAATATTATCAGAAAAATTAATTATACCTTTGTCTCGATTCAATTCCCAGACCACGCTATTAGTGCTATTTATGGCATGCTCGTACTTTTCCATTATGAGTTCTAACCTTTGAGCATTTTTCTCGATCATCTCGTACTGATCCCTTAATTCTTCCTCTGTAGCCACTAGTTCTTCATAGGTAGAGGTAAGTTCTTCATTACTTTCCCGAAGTTTTCGCTCTATATTACGGTAATTAGCATTACTGACACCTAAAAAGGCACTAATAAAAGTAAAAAGTAAAAGTACGCTGATTGTGCCTATAACTAAAGCTGGATTTTCTTCGAAAAAACTTTTTTCTTTATTAATAAGGATAGCGTCCTTAGGTATTAGATTAGGATCAATCCCGAATTTTTCTATGACAGCATAATCAAAGAAATAGAAATTTGGACTCTTCGTCACCAAGTTGATAGTATTTATTGGCTTACCTGAAAGAACCTGCAAGACCATATCGCCAGCAATCTTCCCTGATTCAACATAGGAGATCATCTTTCCCCCTAAGATACCATCCCCGACCCCTCCAATAGATGGTCGATAAACAGGCACATTTGTGTTTGCTGCGATAAACTGAGCAGCTTCCTTAATATCTTTGTACTCACCCTCTTTATCCGTATGCATGCTGAGGAATAGAAGAATGGTATCCTCCTGAATAGTTTGGAGAATTTCTCCCATTTCCGTAAAAGAATAATGGGAAATATTCAACTCAGAAAACTCAAGATTGGAAAAATACATTTGAGTATTCTTAAATTGTTCTCTTTCACCTATTCCCGAAATACTATCTTCCACAATCCCCACCACTTTAGTGGCTTGAGGATTAAATTTAAAGGCAATATCAATATTATCTTTTAAGGAAGGTTTCTCA
>JAAZLD010000174.1 GCA_012799495.1 Desulfitobacterium sp.
AAGGCTGTTTCATTCCAGACCCTTTCATAGATTTCATCAATGGAAAATACACGGCCAGGATTCGAGATAAGAAGGAGGAGTATTTTATACTGGACAGGTGTAAGCTTAACTTCCTCTCCATCAACTAAGACACATTTTCTTTCATCGTCTAATACTAGTCCTCCCGATTGATAGACATTACTTCGATTCTCCATGCTACCGAGGGTAGTATAACGACGGAGCTGGGATTTTACCCGAGCTATTAACTCTAGTGGATTAAAGGGTTTCGTAATATAGTCATCTGCCCCCATATTTAAGCCCATGATTTTATCCGTATCCTCAGATTTGGCTGAGAGCATAATGACTGGGATATTTTTCTCCTCCCGGATTTTTAATAAGGCCTGCATCCCATCCATTTTAGGCATCATAATATCTAAGATTACTAATTGGATAGGTTGTTCTTGAATAATCTGTAAAGCTTCTAAACCATTATAGGCTTTATGAACTTTATAACCTTCATTACTCAAGTAGATATTGATAGCTTCCACAATTTCTTTATCATCATCACAAACAAGAATATTCATCAAAGAAACACCTCGCACAATATAACTCGTTCAAATTATATCACGTCCTTTTTAACTTACTAGGAAAAGGATAACAAGAAAATCTGAACAACAGTTTAACAAAAGTCTTAAGACTTTCTTAAGGTTAGGGTCAAAGGCAATATTCTGAAATTCCATAGAACTTAATACGAACTCAATATTTGAATCATATAAATCTAATCATTTTAATTTGCTCCACAAAAAAAGGAAGCCCTTCAAGCTTCCAATATTAGAATATTAGAATATTAGAATTTTACTATTCACTTGTCCTTCTCCTCCTGAAACCAATCCCCTGAAAAATCAGCTAACTGGAGATTCATAAGAGGAGTACCTATTTCTAATTTTCCAAAGTCAGTGAGACCACATAGTTGAGCGTTTTCTCTAGTAGCCATACGGAGGATTTCTTCTTGGGGGATTCCCCCTTCTCTCATCCACTCTAGTTCATCCCAGAAAGATTTGCCGTGAGGAACTAGATATGCTCCTGCATCTGTACCAATGCCTAACTTTACACCAAGTTCATAAGCTTCACAAATACTAGCCAAATGGCCCCTCAGAATCTTATTGAGGTTTTCTATCTCCAAGGAAGAATAGCGTTCACTAGGGTATTTTAAGATATTGCCTATAGGGGCCACCGTTGGCACCCAGGCAATTCCTTTTTCTTTGAGCTGAGCTAATTGTTCGGAGGTAATATAATATCCATGCTCAATAGAGTCTACTCCTGCCCCAATGGCTCTCCTAATCCCTTCTTCCCCACTGGCGTGAGCCATTACAGTTTTGCCAAGTTCATGGGCAGAGTCTACTATTTCTCTTAATTCTTCCTCAGACCATTGAACAGGTCCAACTTTACCGTATTCTTTAAAGGAAATAATTCCGGTCACGATAACTTTTAATTGATCGGTACCTTGGCGAAAAAATTCCTCTTTTTCCATAAGCCATTGGTCAAGATTAAGGAAACCCCGACCTAAAAAACGCCCATACATCCCCTTCTTAGCTACAGCTTCACGAACAGATATAACAAAAGGACCACACCATTGACCTTCATTGATATGTTCCCTAGCCAACCAACCATAACCCGGAAGATCACCGCCATCCCTTATAGCTACTATCCCATACTCTAAATACTGTTGCAAATGCTTCCTTATTTCAATCTCCATAACTAGATTATCTGACCATCTCTCTAAACAGGAGGTAAAATCGACACTATCTAAAGCTAAATGAACATGAGTATCTATAAAACCTGGCATTAGAATATAGTTTTCCCAGGAAAATAGCTCCTGACTAGACTTCCAGTTTTTCTCCTCTTTTTTCAGAGGACGAAGAACTCGAACTTTTCCTTCCTGCCATTCTAAATAGAGAGATTCTTTAACACAGCCCTTTTCGGAAGACCAGCTACCTCCCAACACCGCAGCACCACTTTGAGGAATAATCAAGACTTTTCCCTCTCCACTACAAGAAATATTCATATACTCTCCTTTCAGCGATTGATAAGAGAAAAGGTGCCAGAGCCAATAGCTACAATATTCTTCTTATTATCAAAGACTTCCACTGTTCCTGTAAGAAGGCGTCTGCCTGCTTTCACTAAATCCGCGTAGGCCCAAAGATCAGAATCAACTACAGGTAAAAGGTAGTTGACTTTCAATTCTACCGTCACAGCATTTTTATCTTCACCAATAGCTTCATTAACAGCTACGGCTAAAGCAGCATCTACACAAGTAGCAATAATTCCTCCATGAATATTTCCGTGTAATTGTCTTAAATTCTCGCTATTTTTCAACCAGACTCCTTTTTTTCCTTCTTCATTGCTAGTTATCTCTATACCTATGTATTTCCAAACATTGCTTGATTGTAGAATATCTAAACTAGCCATACTATCCTCCATTCTTTATCTCTAAAGCTTCTTTAGCCTTTTGATCTACATAATCATTAAATTGGTTTCCACTATGAGATTTTACTTTTCTAAAAGAGTAAATACCCCGATACTTGCGCATTTTTTGGGCATAAAATTTAGTGAACTCATTTTTAGCTCTCCACTCACCAGTTGCCCAGTGGGCAATTCCTGCATAATCGTGGTAGATCCGAATTTTAACCCGTAATTCTGACGCCCGCTTGACAGCATATAAGACTGCTGCAATCTCGCCAGCTACATTGCGCATGGAAGCTGCCGCAGGATTTTTCCCTATGCTGCTATCTTCATAAATCACTTTCCCATCTTTTACGAAAGCATAAGCCCAAGAGTACTGCTCTTCCCGATAGCTACCGTCTGTATAAACTTCAAAATCTGGTTTTAAATCCTCTGAGGTATCCCCTGCTTCTTCCTCTGAGAGAATTTCAAAAAGAGAGTCCTCTTTGCCCTGATACCAATCTAGGGCTTCTTTATAGGTGAAAAATGATTTATAAATTGCACCAGAATAGCCATGGATAGATTCCTTACACTCTTCCCATGAGCTAAAAACTCCTGTTTTACGTCCTTGGCGCACTCCGTAAAACTTTGTTTTCTTTCCCATAATTCCTTCCCCACTATTTTCTTAATCCGATACTTATTTTTTATTTTCCGTTTCCATTTTCTATTTCTATATTATCATAAACCCACCAATATATTTTTTCCAAATACCCTATAACCTTGCAAGAAAAAGAATCAAACAGAAGTGCTACCTCTTCCTGCTAATTCTTTTAGATTCTCAGTTATACTAGTCATCAAGGTGCTCATTTCTTCTTCTACATCCAAACTTTCAGGATTACACCATTCTCCCCAAAAGCCCTCTTCATTAGAATAAATCCGGTAAATGGAAACTCCCTCCTGGAGCATTATTTTCTTAGCTTCATCTGGCAAGGAATCATTAATCTTACTTGCTAAATCCATAGCCTGACAGATGGTATCTTCAAATCGGCTTAATTGAGGTATTGTATCAAATCCTACTCCAGAGGGTGATCCTGGTTTATAGTAAAAATCCATAATTACATGAGTTTCCAAGACAATTCCTCCTTACTTATTATGTCTATTACCTTGGCAAATCTTTGTTCATTAGTTTACCCTCTAGAATGGATTTAAGTCCTAGAAGAATAGTGTACTAAGACTAAATCCTCAGTTAATAATAAGATAAAATAAGGCAAAGCAAAATTAGTGCACTGAGCTTTTGCTCAGTGCAGTTTTCTAATTTCTAAGATATTTTTAGGCTTGATATTTCTACTTACCCTATTCAGCTTTCCTTAATCCGCTTATGTTTCAACAATCCGCTTATGCTTCAACCTAAAGTGCACCTATTTTTTGACTAAATCTTTAATACCTTGATAGATAAGTCCAAATAACTCTTCTAAATCTTCTTCCTCAACACAGGAAAAAGCGATTCGGACATCATAATCATCTAAAGCTACTACCCCTACTCCATAATGTTCAAGGAGATGGGTACGAAGCTCCTCTGCATAGACATTCTTCAGCCGTATACACATAAAATATCCAGAGTTAAATGGATAATAGTCCCATTCATCAGAGTATTTACCGGAATTCAAGATCTCCTTGACCCTT
>JAAZLD010000020.1 GCA_012799495.1 Desulfitobacterium sp.
CTTCCTGTTTTGCTAAAGAAGCCGCTCTCGTTCTTGCAGCTAACGGGATTAGAGCGTATCTTTTTAAAGAACTGAGGCCTACTCCGGAGCTTTCTTACGCTGTTCGGCATTTGCATGCTATAGCTGGGATTGTTATTACTGCAAGTCATAATCCTAAAGAGTATAATGGCTATAAAGTTTACTGGGAAGACGGTGGTCAAGTACCACCTAAAAGAGCTGAAGAGATTTTACAGCGGATTCAAAGTCGGCACGAATGGGTGATTTATCCTCTGAAAGAGGAGGAGGCTTTGTCCAAAGGTTTACTTCAATATATTGGGGAAGAAGTTGATCAGGCTTATTTAAAAGATGTAAAAAGCTTGGCCTTATATCCAGATTTAATTAGGGAAAAAGGTGATAAGCTTTCTATAGTTTATACTCCCCTCCATGGTGCAGCTAATATGTTAGTCTATCGGGCATTGCAAGAATTGGGATTTTCCTCACTTTTTACGGTTCCGGAACAGGAAGAGCCTGATAGTGAGTTCTCAACGGTCCCCTATCCCAATCCAGAGGACATCTCAACTTTCGAGTTAGCACGTAAATATGGAATGAAAAGAGATGCTCAGCTTTTAATCGGGACAGATCCTGATGGAGATCGTTTAGGAGCTCTTTGCCGTACACCGGAAGGTGATTATAAACCCTTATCCGGTAACCAAGTTGGGATAATCATGCTCTACTATTTATTAAGTCAAAAGAAGAAATTAGGTATCCTTCCTAAAGATGCCGTTGTTATTAAAACAGTTGCTTCAACTGACTTAGCAGATGTTATAGTGAAAGACTTTGGGGTAGCAGTGGAGAATGTCTTGACGGGTTTTAAATTTATTGCAGAAAAAGAAAAAGAAATGGAAGAGGAAGGAACTGGGGACTTCCAGTTTGGCTTTGAAGAAAGCTGTGGCTATTTAGCTGGGCATTTTGTCAGGGATAAAGATTCCATTATCGGCAGTCTCCTCCTTGCAGAGGCCACTTTATATTATCAAGAAATAGAGGGAAAGGATCTCTTTCAAGTTCTTGAGGAAATATACGGGAAATATGGCTATTTTGGAGATGATTTAGTCTCTATAACTTTAGAAGGTAAAGAAGGAAGAGAACAAATGGAAAAAATCATGGCTAATTTAAGGGAACAAGAAGTTACTTCTTTAGGAGGTATGCCTGTTAGCCATGTTGATGATTATCTCATCCAAAAGGGTAAAAATATCATAGGAAATAAGAAGGAGTACTCCCTTACTCTTCCTCCTTCAAATGTCCTCCGTTATTCTTTTGTGGGGGGAGGATTTGTTATGGCACGACCATCCGGTACAGAGCCGAAAATTAAATTCTACTTTAATCTTAAAGTTTCTAACCCCCAAGGATTTCCTGGACTCCTTTCCCGGGTTAAAAGTGATTTGCGAGAGTATATAAAACTCCCTGAATATGTAAAAATATGAGTTAGTTAAAGGAAGTCCATTTTGTTGGGCTTCTTTTTTAGTGCAATGTCTTTGCAATGTTGTATTTTTTAGAGTTTCATTTTTATTAGATAGTCTGACCTTCATTGACCTTTGTTAAAACAAGAGCTATAATAAAATTGTTAAAATATCTCAAACTAATAATAAAGACTATAAAGGGGTGAGCCAAATGTCATTTGATACAAATCGTTTTACTCAAAAATCCCAAGAGGGGATTATCGCTGCTCAAAATATGGCCGAGAGAAATGGCAATAGCCAAGTGGAACCTGAGCATTTGCTTTTAACACTTCTAGAACAGGATCAAGGAGTTGTACCTCAGGTTCTTACAAAACTCAATGTCCCAGTAGGAGTTTTACTCCAGAAAGTGCGTCAGGAAATCAATCGTTTTCCAAGAATAAGTGGGGCAAATATTCAATTGACTATTTCACCCCGCTTGCGAACGGTTCTAGTCTCTGCCCATGATGAGATGGATGTTTTCGGTGATGAATACGTAAGTACGGAACATTTACTTTTGGCGATATTAGATAAAGCTGGGGGCGGAGCAGAAAAAGTACTAAAAGAATTAGGACTTAATCGGGAGAAACTTTTACATGCTTTAAAAGAAATACGAGGTACCCAAAGAGTCACTAGTCAAAATCCAGAGAATACTTACCAGGCCTTAGAACAATATGGTCAGAATCTTGTAGAGCAGGCTCGCCAGGGAAAACTAGATCCGGTAATTGGCCGTGATGAAGAAATTCGACGGGTGATTCAGACTCTTTCTCGCAGGACAAAGAATAATCCCGTCCTAATTGGGGAACCTGGGGTAGGCAAGACAGCAATCGTAGAAGGCCTTGCCCAAAGAATTGTCCGGGGAGATGTGCCAGAATCTGTGAAAGGAAAACAAGTTATCGCTTTAGATATGGGAGCCTTAATTGCAGGAGCAAAATATCGTGGAGAATTTGAAGAAAGGCTTAAAGCAGTACTAAAAGAGGTTCAAGAGCGGGATGATATAATCCTTTTCATTGATGAGCTTCACACTGTAGTAGGGGCTGGAGCCGCTGAAGGTGCCATGGATGCTGGAAATATGCTCAAACCCATGTTGGCTAGGGGAGAGCTCCATATGGTGGGTGCCACAACCTTAGATGAATATCGGAAATATATCGAAAAAGATGCGGCTTTAGAAAGACGTTTTCAACCAGTATTTGTAGGTGCCCCCACTGTGGAAGATACTATTTCTATTCTACGGGGATTAAAAGAACGCTATGAAACTCATCATGGTGTTCGGATTACTGATGGAGCTATAATTGCAGCAGCAGTACTTTCCGACC
>JAAZLD010000175.1 GCA_012799495.1 Desulfitobacterium sp.
AAACTAACATGACTATGTCTTAGGTCATGAAGTCGTATGCGTTTTACTCCTGCTTTCTCGCTTCCATTTATCAAACGATGGCTAAAGAAAGATTTGGTCTTATCAAATAATCTGGCAGTCTCAGGATAGCCATATCTACTCTCAACATAAAGTTCTACTCTATCCATTACAGGCCTAGCTAAATAAACGATTCTTTTACTTTTCTCTGTTTTTGGCTCTGTAATAACATCTTTTCTTTGTATTCTTTGAAAAGACTTAGTTATACTGATATAGCCTTCCTCAAAGTTAAAATCTTTTTTGGTTAGAGCGAGTAACTCTCCAATTCTTAAACCACCCCAGAATAAGATAAGAAATCCAGTTTCAGCCATAGAATCACTTGTTTGAGTTTCCAGGAATTGATTAAATTCCTCCTTAGTCCATATACTCATTTCATCGGCATTTTTCTTTCCCATCGAACCAGCCTTATGAATCGGATTTTCAGCTAAACCATAGAACCTAACGGCGTGGTTAAAGAGAGCACTAAACTGCGAATTGATAGTTCTTAAGTAAGTTGGCGAATAACTTTTTCCATAATCATCAGTTACGCTAGTCAACTCATTTTGCCAAGCAATAATATCTTTGGCTTCAATTTCATCAATTGCCACATTTCCAAAATATGGCAGGATATGCGTTTCGATAATCTGCTCTTTAGTTAACCAGGTATTTAGCTTTAACCTAGGTTTCTTGTCTTTCTTATAGATTTCATAAAACTCTTTTAGACTAACCTGAATACTCCTATTTCTGAGAATAAGAAAATTAGTCTCATACTCCAAAGCTTCTTTCTTTGTGGCAAATCCTCTTTTTAATTTCTTCTTGTTTTGGTTGTTCCAGTCTCTATAGTAGAATGCAACATACCAAGTACCAGTGTCTTTATCTTTATATGCTGGCATTTTATCCTCCTAATCTAATATTCCGTAGTATTTTTCATTAAAAAACTTTTTACTAACTTTTCCTCTAACGGTATAGAATCCAAGTTGCTTTAACTCCTCATTGAGTTCTCTAATTACCTTATAGGCGTGCGACTTTGATATACCAAGAATCTTTCTTACTTCGTCAACAGTTAATTGTGCTTTACTCATGCTCCTACCTCCTTCCGTTCAGATTTGTTCACGTTTGTGACTCTTGATAGTCAAAAAAATAAGGCGAATTACCTTATGCACTTTTATGACTATTTATATAGTAATGTACATTTGTGACTATGTCAAGTCCCTTTTGTGTTTATTTTTCTTTTCAAATATGATATTATCTTAGGGAGGAGGTCGGCTATGAAAATTGGTGAAAAAATCCGCACCTTTCGTGAACTAAAGGGCCTAACACAAGAGCAATTAGGCAAACTTTCTGGCATAAATGGCGGAACTATTCGAAAATATGAACTAGGTATAAGAAATCCCAAACAAGAACAATTAATAAAGATTGCTAACGGTCTAGGAATTGGTGTTAGTGTCTTTTATGACTTTGATTTGGAGACCGTTGGCGATATTGCTACTATTTTGTTTTTAATAGATGATAATGCTCCTATTGAATTCGTTGGAGAAAAAGGACCAGAAGGAAATTATCGTTCTGGTGAAGTTGCCCTTAAATTTAAAAGTCGTCGTTTAAATCAATTTTTAGGTGAATGGGCTGATCTCAAATCTGCTATTGATGGTGCTAAATCAGTCGCTAAAGAAGGCGATACCCTTGATGGGCTTCCTGTAGAAACTTGGGCTGAAGAAACCGAAAAAATATTCAAACTCAGACAAATGCAGAGTCCTATCAATGCAGATACCAGCGATGGTATTAAAGTTAGAATTAGGAATAATAGAAAATGAGTGAAGGAGGGCTTGTGTATTGAATCAAAAACTTAAGAAAGGGAAATCCACTGATGACTTAATGCAACACATCAGGGACAATCACAATACGAATATCAGTGGCTCAAAACAAAAACAAGAACTCTTAAATATGGGATATTATCATGGTTATAAAGCCTTGAGATTCATTAAGGAAAGACGTAATGACCAAAAATACTCTGATTTTGAACAAATCAAATCCCTTTATGATTTTGACCATAATCTTAAAAGGATCTTCTACCCAACTCTTATCCACGTAGAAACTTCTTTAAAAAATAGATTAGTAGATCTTCTTGTCACCAATAGAGACCCCTCTATAGAGTATGTATATAACAATATGCTTATTGATTACAAAAGAAATGAGCCAGGTGATAGAAAATATAGAAAATATTTAAATCGACGATTGGCACTTAGAAACAAAATTGATGAAACTATTGCCTACCATTACGGAAAAGGAAATCCCATTATTTCTCATTTTTTCCATAATTCAAAACCTGTACCTTTATGGGCTTATTTTGAAGTAATCTCTTTTGGTGAATTCGGAAATTTCATGTATTGCCTCGATCGAGATTATAAAATAGAATTTGCAAAGAAATTACAGATACACCATACTGGTATGAACCAAAATGGAAGAATCATAGAGAATATGATTTTTGCCCTCACTTCCTTAAGAAATGCAGTAATGCATAACTCAATCATTTTTGACTGCCGATTCAATAACGATAGTCAGTCTAGCCAAATTAAAGGCTACATAGAAAATATGACGGGAGTAACTAACATACAGTTTAAAAATATCGAGGATTTTCTTGTTCTAATTATTTTTCTCTTGAAACAACTAGATGCAACCGCGACAGAATTAAAGAGAATTATCCACGAATTTGAAGAAAGCGTTAAGCTCTTAGAAGGTCAAATTCCAAATTCTTCCTTTTTCCAAATATTAGGTTCTGATGTAAACAATAAACTTAACCAGGTAAAAGAATACGTAAGCAAAAATTGACAGATTCGGGATTAGCTGATAAACTTAATAAGAAATAAGGGCGTATTACTTCGGTTTGCGCTTGAAGAGTCGGATTCGTCCGGCTCTTTTTTATTTTGGCATCAAAAAAGACTAGCTTTGAATTTTTCTATCCTAAGCTAGTCTTTTCTTATATTATTCTTTATTCCCAGTGGTTAGCCACTATTTATAGTATCAAAATAGCATCACGAACCACTCGCACCATTAGAATAGTTAGTTAAATCAAGGGTTTCAGAATTTCGGAACCTATTCCCATTCAATCGTTGCCGGAGGCTTTCCAGTAATGTCGTAGACGATACGATTTATGCCATCTACTTCAGAGATGATTCGGTCGGTAATTTTGTTCAGCAAGTCAAACGGTATTTCGGCAGCTACAGCTGTCA
>JAAZLD010000021.1 GCA_012799495.1 Desulfitobacterium sp.
ATTAAATAGTATAGCCGAAATAGTTAAAAATATTTAAATATTAAACTAAAAATTGATAGGGCAAACTTACTTGAAAAAGAAGGACGCAAAGCCAAGAATCTAAGGTTTGGGGTATTCCAAGCTATGATAGTCTGGCTGCCAAAGTTAGTTAAGGTTATTTGATCTTATAGAGAAGCTGTTGGCATTTAGGGTCCACAGCTTTTTATTAATTTAGGGGATTTATGCATAAAAATAGGGAGTGGAAGGAGAGGAAAATATCTCAAGAAAACATGTTAAAAAACCCACAATCACAAATTTAAAGAGATTTTCGGGAGGCTTAGGTAGAAAAATGAATGGAAAAGAAAGTAAAAGAAATGTCAAAAGTATAAAATTAAAACTAAAACTAGTTTCTTTGTTCGGTTTACTTATAATTGGGGTTTGTTTGGGCTTTGGGTTTATCTCCTATAATATCGCTAGTAATGCATTAGTAGATAGTACAGATGAGGCTCTAGTTCAATTAGCTAGGGAAGCGACAAAAGTTGTTAATTCTCGGATCGATAGTGAGCTAAATGCCCTAGAAGTTTTAGCACAGAATAGCTCTGTAATTAGCGATACAGTAACTTTAGAGGAAAAGCTTAGTATTTTACAGCAGGAAGCAGAACGTCGAGGGCATTTAAGAGTAGGGATTGCTGACCTTACTGGAAATGCAAATTATACTGACGGTACAAGAAATCTCGATGTATCTGGGCGCGAATACTTCCAAAAGGCTTTAACTGGAGAAGCCACTGTTTCTGATCCGATGAGCAGTAATGCTGATAACAATATGATAATGTGTTTTGCTGTCCCAATTAAAGAGGGAGGGGCAGTCAAAGGGGTTTTAATTGCAACCCGTGATGGTAATGTTTTAAGTGAATTTGTTGAAGATATACAATTTGGAGAAGACAGTGCTGCTTTTATGATTAATAAAGAAGGTAATTCCATAGCCAATGAAAATAGGGATATGGTATTAAAAAGGGATAATATATTTGAAAATGCTAAATCCGATCCAGAATTAGAACCCTTTGCTGAACTGCAAAAAAAGATGGCTCAAGGGGAAGAAGGTACAGGAGAATACACTTATAATGGTATAACTAAATATATGGGTTATGCACCAGTTGAAGGGACGGAGTGGTCTCTAGCTATAACTGCGCCTAAAGAGGAAACCTTAGCCAATGTTAGCGTGCTAATGAGAGCTATCCTTCTTGCTTCAATTATTTTTCTAGTTATAGGGATAGTAATAACCTATATAATAGCAACGACCATCGCAAAACCCTTGGTAAAAGCCACTGACTACCTAGAAGTTTTTGCAACAGGAGATCTTACTGAAGAAGTCCCTCAAGAGCTTCTAGTAAGAAAAGATGAGATTGGAGTTTTAGCAAAAGCAATAGATACTACTCATCATTCACTTAGAAAAATCATTAAGGAAGTTGTTAATGAATCAGCAGATGTAGGAGAAATGTTTTTAACAATTAACAATAAAATGGAAGAACTAAATGCAAATACTGAAAGTGTTTCAGCTACAACAGAAGAAATGTCTGCCAGAACAGAGGAAACAGCTGCCTCCGCTCAAGAAATTAATGCTACCTCGGCAGAAATGGAGCAGGCAATTAAGTCAGTTGCTATTAAAGCTCAAGAGGGTTCGGCCACTGTTAACGATGTAAGCAAGCTGGTAGAAGAGATGAAAGAAAAGGCCATTGAGTCTAAGGAAAATGCTCTCCAGATCTATGCTAGGACTAGGGATGAACTGGAAGAAGCTATTGTTAAATCTAAAGCGGTGGAACAAATCAATGAACTATCACAAACTATTTTAGAGATAACTTCCCAAACAAATTTACTTGCTTTAAATGCGGCTATCGAATCAGCAAGAGCTGGGGAAGCTGGACGAGGATTCGCTGTAGTAGCAGAAGAAATAAGGAAATTGGCAGAAGGCTCCGCAGATGCAGTTAATAGAATTCAAGAAGTAACGAAGGTGATCCTGGAAGCTGTAGATGATCTTTCAGACAGTTCAACAAGTATCATGGATTTTATTGATAAACAAGTTTTAAGTGATTATGACTATTCGGTAACTTCTAGCGAACAATACAGTCAAAGTTTTAACGAAATTCATGAAATAGTCAACGAGTTTAGTGCAACCTCTGAAGAGTTGCTAGCTTCTATTCATAACATGGTCCAAGCAATTGAGGAAATTACCATTGCAGTTAATGAAGGAGCACAGGGTGAAAGTAGGATTGCTGAAGAAGCAACTCGTGTAGCAGATATGACTCAAGAAGTAATCGGAATGGCACAGCTAGCTAAGGAAAAATCCGATCTATTAATTGAAACAGTTTCTGAGTTTAAGGTATAGATAAAAACCTGGGATGGGTCAAAAAGAGACCACCGTATACA
>JAAZLD010000176.1 GCA_012799495.1 Desulfitobacterium sp.
AAAAGTAAGAAAACCCCTCACTTCCTTAGGGACAAGCTTTCTTGCAAGATAAAGACCACTATGTTATTATGAAAATTGTTAGCTGGTCTCAATTCAATCAAAAAATTTGGACATATCCGGAAAGCTTCAGGGTATGTTTATCTTTTTTGAACAAGGAGGATTGGACATGTGGACGGTCATCTACATTACACCGAATAAAATAATCGCCGAAAAATATAAACAAGCTTTAAGTGATGAAGGAATGTTAGTACAGCTGCGTCCTATAGGTTCAGCTCGTCTTGGGGATCATGCCTCTGTAGAGATCCTAGTTCCTGAATCCGAAGCAGAAGAAGCTCATGAAATCATCACTGGCTTAATGGGGAGTTAATAATGCTTAATAATATATTTCGTAAAAAACGTAAATACGCAACAGTTAGCTCCTACCAGCCAAAAACTACAGAAGCCCAAGAGATAGCTAACACTTCCCTGGAAAGTACTTCCCGTTTACCAGATGGGCTTTGGGTAAAGTGTCCAAAGTGTGGGGAAGCACTGTTTAAAAAAGACTTAGTAGAAAATCTAAGAGTATGTACTTATTGTCAATACCACTTCCGTATCCCTGCTCGGGAGAGATTAGAACATTTGGTGGATCCTGGAACTTTTGAAGAGTGGGATAGAGACTTAAAGACTGTCAATCCTTTAGACTTTCCAGAATATGAAGAGAAACTAGCGGAAGCCTCTGAAAAATCTGATGTTTCAGAGGCTGTCCTTACAGGGAAAGGAGAAATTTCTGGTTTCCCTGTGGTCTTGGCCATTAATGATGCTGACTTCATGATGGGAAGTATGGGATCTGTAGCTGGGGAGAAAATAGCCCGGGCTGTAGAAAGGGCTATCCAGCTCCGGTATCCGGTAGTAATATTCTCCACATCAGGGGGAGCGCGGATGCAAGAGGGGATCCTTTCCCTTTACCAAATGGCTAAAACCAGTGGAGCTTTGGGCAAACTAGCCCAGGAGAGACTTTTGTATATTTCCGTTTTAACAGACCCTACTTTTGGAGGGGTAACGGCTAGTTATGCTTCCTTAGGGGATATTCAGATTGCCGAGCCGGGAGCCTTGATCGGCTTTACAGGACCTCGGGTAATTCGACAAACTATGAGAAAGGAATTACCTTCAGGAGCTCAAACAGCCGAGTTTAACCAGGACCACGGTCAGATCGATATGGTGGTTCAACGTGCTGAGATACCTCAAGTTTTAGCACGCTTATTACGTGTACACCAGGAAGGGGCGAAATATGGCTCAGTACTTTGATTTTGAGAAGCCATTATTGGAGCTAGAAGAAAAAATCGCCGAATTAAAACAATTTTCTCAGGAAAAGGAGATCGACCTTTCACCGGAGATATATAAGCTTATGCGCCGCCTAGTTCGTCTCCGTAAGGAGATCTATAGTAATTTGGAGCCTTGGCACAAAGTACAGATCGCTCGTCATATGGAGCGGCCGAATTTCCATGATTATGCCCCCTTACTCTTTGAAGATTTTATCGAATTAAAAGGAGATAGGCTTTATCGAGATGATTCGGCTATTGCGGGAGGAATCGCTATATTTCAGGGGACTCCCGTAACGGTAGTTTCTCATGTTAAAGGGAAAGACACCAAGGAGAATATCAAACGAAATTTTGGGATGCCTCATCCTGAAGGATATCGTAAAGCTTTAAGACTCATGGATCAGGCCGAAAAGTTCCGGCGTCCTATTCTAACCTTTATTGACACTCCGGGGGCAGCTTGTGATCTAGGAGCTGAAGAACGAGGTCAGGGAGAGGCAATTGCCCGTTGCCTGCAGAGTATGTCCCAATACACTGTACCCATAATCTGTACTGTGATTGGTGAAGGAGGAAGTGGTGGTGCTTTAGCTCTTGGAGTAGGGAACACCCTACTTATGCTAGAACACTCTTTCTATTCTGTGATTGCACCGGAAAGCTGTGCCTCCATCCTTTGGAAAGATCCCAGTAAAGCTAAAGAAGCAGCCTCAGCTCTGAAATTCACTGCCCAGGATCTTCTCGAACTAGGGATCGCAGACGGAATCATCCCAGAGCCCCTGGGGGGAGCTCATAGGAATGTGAAGAAAACAGCTGAAGGAATATCCAGTGCCATTGCCCAAGCCTTAGAGGAACTCCAGGATCATTCCCCTGAAGCACTTCAAACTACACGCTACGAAAAACTACGCAACTTCGGCACCATTGGAACCTAGCGTGCCACGGGGACAGGCTAAATGGCCCACTTGGTGCCACGGGGGTGCCACGGGGACAGGTCAAAATGGCTCACTGGTGCCACAGGGACAGGTCAAATGGCTCACTTGAGGTGCACTTGCTTGTGTGCCAAAGTGCCGGGTTATACGGGCTCACCGATGCTAGTATATGCTTGAGGCCAGGTAAGTTGGCCCTTAACTCCTTAACTTCAGATAAACTACTTGAACTTTAGATAACGATTTTCTTAGACGAAATAGATGTAAAAGAAGTTTGACATCTATTTCGTCTTTATTTATAATAGGGGTGTAAAATGAGTTTGACACATCTTAGTGTTCTGATTTTCGTAAAGATATTCTGGAGGATTTATTTGATGTTCTGTAGGATCATTAAATGTTCTCGAAAAAGTGTAATTGTTATGATACTTTACAAGCTGGAATATGAGGTGCTATAAAAATGCGAAATAAGATCAAAGAGTATCGAGAAAAGAAAGGTATTTCCCAGGGAGAATTAGCAGAATTATGTAATGTTAGTAGACAGACCGTTAACGCCATAGAAAATAACAAATACGATCCTAGCTTACAGTTAGCCTTTAGCCTTGCTAAAAATTTAGGAGTCAAAGTAGATCATTTATTTATCTATGAGGAGGAGAAATAATATGAGTAGAAGGAAACTAGGAGCACTAATATTTGGAGCTGCTACCCTTATAGTGATTGCTTTTTCAGCTTACAAGGCTCTTATGGGCCAAGAAATTGGCTTTAATGAAATTGCCGCTATAGGAATATTATTGATGATTTTTTTATCAGCAATAACTTGGGGAAATAGAGAAGAAAAAGAAGGGATCTACCAGGATGAAGAGCTTGGCCAAGAGATTACTGAGAAAAGCTCGAAATAAGCTATTATATTTTAATATTTTGTATTTTATTAGCTGTGGCTTGTGACAAAATGATTCATGGTACAGTTAATATATTTTTACTCCTGGTATTAGCTTTAGCCATGATAATCTTGCCTTTGGTTGAGTTTTTCATGGTGAGAAAGTATCGAACTTAATGGATAATATCATCCAACACATAAGGCTTTTAATTATAAAGAAATTTCAAGGATGCTGAATAGGAGAGAATTTAAAGAAGGTTATTTATTTGCAAAAATCTTAGTGTGTGCCATGGGGACAGGCAAAGTGGCTCACAGTTCTACGGTGACAATAGCACAGAACAACAATAGAGCATATTAACTCTTGACAGTATTGAAATTATTATGCTATTATAACTAAGTCATCATTTATGAATTGGTGATAAAATTTAATCAAAGCTTCTTGCCGGTGTGATGGAATTGGCAGACGTGCGGGACTCAAAATCCCGTGGTGGCAACACCGTGTCGGTTCGACCCCGACCACCGGCACCATACTTAGGATATGAGCCTATCAGATTTATCTGATAGGTATTTTTGTATCTTTTCCTTTCCCTCGTCCCCTCTTTTCCTCATCAATGTTAGAGAAAGTTATTTCTAGTTATATAAAAGTTGGCTCTTTTTTATCCACGGGGTTCAATACACACCATTTTAAATGAGATTTTAAACATAGTTGTTATTTCATTAGACTTAATATAATATCGTTAGTACATGGGTCGTTTGGAATAATGGTTGATATAGGTAGCCTGGTGTAATTGTTTTACATTCTATTTCTACTGTAGAAAAGAATATTTTAAGAAAGAGGGAGGACTATGAAGGAAGATTCGGTCAAAACTCTACTATTATCTGATGGGAGATTGTTGGCTTATGAGGAATACGGCGATTTGCAGGGATATCCGGTTTTGCTTTTTCACGGAACTCCGGGCAGTAGAATTTATTCTATAGAAGATGATCCTAAGGCAACTGAATTAGGTATTCGTCTCATAGCTTTTGATCGCCCTGGCTTTGGGGCTTCCGATCCCAAGCCGGATAGGACTCTATTAGACTGGGCAAAAGATATCAATGAGGCGGCTCAGATGTTAGGCTTAAAAGAATTTTCCGTATTAGGAGTATCAGGAGGAGGCCCTTATGCAGCAGCCTGTGGGTATGTAGCTCCCCAAGGTCTTAAATCTGTTGCTTTAGTGGCCAGCAGCATGCCTTTTCAGAATGGAAAGGCTCCCAGCTCAATGGTATTAGTGAATCGCCTGGCTTTTTTCTTAAGTAGAAAAGCTCCTTGGCTGCTCCGCTATATTATCAATACTCAAATTAAAATGATGGATAAGAATCCCGAAGGTTTTAAAAAATCCCTTAGTAAAGGGAATAAACATCTACCAGAATGGGATCGGGCTTTATTAGAAAAAGCAGAGGATGTGGAAGTTACTTTTCGTCATATGCGGGAAGCTTATCGCCAAGGGTCCGAGGAGACTATTAGGGAATGTGTTTTATTATCCCAGTCCTGGAATTTTTCTTTAAAAAGCCTTAAGGTACCTACATATGTATTTCATGGGGAAGCAGATAATATGGCTCCTTTTGAGGTTGTCCAGAAAGAGATGGCTAATGCCCCTAATTGCCAATTTTTTAGTTACAAAAAGGCTGGCCATTTTATAAGCGATGATGAGGAAATCTGGCAGGAGGTTTTATTGACTTTACGAGACGGAAAGAAGTAGAAAAAGAGTAAATAAAGGTTACAGCCAAGAGACAATTATCTATAAATCAAGATATTGATCTAGGTAATAGAGGTTTTTGATTGGGGTATAGAAATGGAGGGCTTAATTTAGGGATGAAATCTGTAGCAAAATCTGCAGCAAAATCTAAAGAAAGTTCCGTTAGTGTTACTAAAAATAATTTAATTTGGGAAAAAGGCCTGGCACCAGCTTTGGTTATACTAGCAGGTGCTTGCTGGGGAATTATCGGACTCTTTTCCAGAAATCTCTCCGGTGGAGGTCTTTCCTCAGTTCAAATTACTACTACTCGTTGTGTAGTAACAGCTTTCTTTTTAGTAATGTTCCTCTTATTTTTAGACAAGGAAAAGCTAAAAATCCAGCTCAAAGATTTCTGGATTTTCATAGGGACAGGGATTTTAAGTATCGCTTTTTTTAACATTTGCTATTTTACCACCATCAAGTTAGCTACCTTATCAGTGGCTTCCATTTTACTTTATACCGCTCCGGGCTTTGTAATAATTTTATCCGCTCTTATTTTTAAAGAGAAAATAACTTCCCAGAAAGTTATAGCTTTATTATTAGCTTTTGTAGGCTGTGTATTTGTCACAGGAATTATTGGTGGCGGGGGAAGTAGTATCAGTAGTTTAGCTATTCTAACAGGACTTGGTTCTGGGATTGGGTATGGTCTTTATAGTATTTTTGGGAGTATAGCTTTGAAAAAATATCACCCCTTTACTGTTACTGCTTATACTTTTCTGGTAGCTTCTTTAGGCCTATTGCCCTTTAGCAATCCCACCCAAATTTTAGGTCTAGCCTTTGAAAGCAGCAATATTCTATTTAACATCCTTCTTTTGGGGGTCCTTTCCACTCTTGTGCCCTTTTTGTTCTATACTAAGGGACTGGAGCATATGGAAGCAGGGAAGGCTTCAGTAATGGCCTTTGTGGAACCTATGGTAGCTACTATGATCGGGATAATGGTCTTTAAGGAACAGCTCAATCTGCAAAATACTTTAGGCATTCTTTTAATCTTTTTGTCAGTGATTATCTTGAATATAAGAACTGGGTCGAAGGGAGTTATATCAAAGGAAGCTGTGCCAAAGGGGTGATAAGAGCCTATGAACAATATTTTTGACTATCTAGACTGGCGGGGAGACTTAACTTTCCAGCAGGATGACCTTAATGAAGTAGATAGTTTAATTTTTTCTGTACTGGCTTATCTTGAATTCTCCGGAATAGTGCCTGGGGAAGGAGATGAGGGAGCCATATCTTTGGAAGAGGCCTGTGAAGTGTATAGAGGAATCTATGGCGATAAGCTTCCCGTGGAGCTTAATAATCCCTTTTTTCGAGAAATACCAAAATTGTTCTTTAAAGCTGCCTCATCTAATCGTTTTAAAGGAACCCAATTATCCAGTTATATCAATTTAGTGGATCATGAGCTTTCTAATCAATTTTCGGCTACGGTTTTTTCCCTTGATGAAGAGAAGCATTTTATTGCTTTTCGCGGTACGGATAACACCCTTGCCGGTTGGAAAGAAGATCTTCAGATGAGTTTTCGGGATGAAGTGAAGGCTCAAAGGGATGCAGTACTTTACACTAGGAAGATTATGGAGAATTATCAGGGAAGATTTTATCTAGGTGGACATTCTAAAGGTGGAAACCTAGCGGTCTATGCTGGGGCAGCCATGAAGCCTGAATTACAGGATTGGATCATTGGGGTATATAACAATGATGGACCGGGTTTTATGAGTCATGTTATTGAGGGAGAAGGGTATCAGCGGATTCTCCAGCGGATTCATACCTTTGTCCCTAAATCTTCCGTAGTAGGAATACTCCTAGAGCATGGTGAGGAATTTATTACTGTCAACAGTAATGGCCTGAGCTTTATGCAACATAATCCTTTACTCTGGGAAGTCAAAGGTAAGCATTTTGTGTATGAAAAAGGCTTAACTAAAGGGAGTAAGAATCTTAATACGGCCGTCAGGCTCTGGCTTAATCAATTGTCCATGGAGGAAAGAGCTGAATTTGTTGATGCCTTATTTGATATTGTCCAAGCTACAGGAGCCATGACTGTTAATGATCTCTCCCAGAATAAACTGTCCTTGGCTAATGACATGATTAAGAGTTATAAGAATATGAATCCAGTTGCTAAAGATCATCTAAAAAATGTCCTGAAAAAATTCTTCGAGAAAAGTCAACAAGTCTGGTTATCTTCCCTTGAAAAAGATGTTGCTTCTCTGGGGGAGGGGGTTGCTTCTTTCATAGCAAGGACACCTAAGATAGGTAAAAGAGTAGCACCACCCATTAGGAGCCTAGTAGGTCTAAATATAAATAAGCCAGATATTTCAGCTAAAAAAGATGAACTAGCGAAAAAAGATAGAGACAAAAGGAGTATTGATGAGAAATGAAGTGGGAATTTATCAACCATATGGATAAGATCTACGCTTTATTAGGGGAGCTTGAGGAAAAAGATCGAGAAAACGGGCTGGAAAGGGATTATCCTTTAAGCTGGGAGCGAGTTCACGCAGCAAGCTGTGCCCAAATCGGTAGGCTTTTGGCCCAAAAACGTGGGGTAGATATAGAACTTGCGGCATTAGCTTGCTCTATTCACGATATTGGCCGCTGGTATACGGGAAGACAAAAGGATCACGCTCTTTACGGGGAGGAGCCAGTACGGAAGTTTTTAGCAAGCTACTCTTTAGAAGAAAAGGATAAAGAAGAGATTACTCAAGCAGTAATTCATCACTCAGAAAAAGATATGATCGGTAGCCCCATCGAGGAAATCGTGAAGGATGCGGATATTTTGGATTGTTATCTTCATGGGGATAAAATTACCAAGCCTTATCATGTGGCTCGGTTGGAAAAGATTATGGAGGAATTGGGGATTTAGAATTTGCTTGGATATTCATCACTTTTAGTAGTTATTGGCTCATCATAACCAGAAGCAATTTTGCTTTCATATTAGGATGAAATTATAATAGTAAAGGCCTTAGGAGTTGATATGTAATATGCTCCCCTTTGAGTAGACACCTGAAACAACAAAAATTCAGGTGTCTACTCAAAGGGGAGTTTTTTCGTAAGGAGTAGGTTTAGTAACTATTTAGCTTTTTTCTGAAAAATAGCTTCCCAACTCTATATCTTAAAACAAGTAAAATACAAAATGAAAATTGAATATATTTTAAACAATAATAAAATTCGTACCCAGTAAATAAGGTAATTTATTTGAAGAACCTTAAATAATTATGTATAATGAAATTAAGTGAATTATTACTCTTATATAGATGATAGT
>JAAZLD010000177.1 GCA_012799495.1 Desulfitobacterium sp.
CAGAGTCCCGCTCCAAGCCACTACGTTTCGCTCGTACTTCCACGTGAGTTGGTAATTTGGCTTTAGAAATTTGAGATGTAATAGCGGCAATAATTGTCGTGGGACTATATTGATTGCCGATATCGTTCTGGATCACAAGCACGGGGCGGGTACCCCCCTGCTCGGAGCCGACGACGGGGTTTAGTTCAGCATAGTAAATCTCCCCGCGCTTAATCATCATCTCTTACACTCCACATCATCTTTGACACTCCACATCATCGTCTTCTTCATACATCAATTGAACTTCTTCTTCTGTTAGAAATAATTCTCTAGCAATGGCTAGGTTCAATTGAGCCATTTCTTGATATCCTTTGCGCATTTGCTCGCGGATTCCCTGTTTGCGCCGTTCGTGTAAAACGCTATTTATTGCTTCGCGAATAAACTCGCTACGATTTCTATTTTCTAATGTAACGACATCATCCACCTCCGCAAGTAAAGTTTCTGGCAAACTAATCATTATCCGCTTACTTTCTGCCACATCAGCACCCCCAAGTCATTTAGCCATAGCTATACTTCATTATAGACATTAACCCTGAAAAGTGTCAACGAAGTATAGCAACTGTACAAGCAAAAAGGCTCTAGATTAGTCGTTATCTGCCTTGTAATTTCTGGATCCCCTGGCTATTATCGTTTTTTCTTTCTCTAAATGGTTTGCTTCTAGTATATGAATATAGCAACACTGCTATACTATGATCTGCCTTTTTTTCCACATTTATTTATTCTCTTATATAGATTTACTTATATATCCCCATGCAAGCTTTTAACCTACCTACTCATATACCTTTTACTGTTCCAATGAGACTTTACCCTTTACTTTTTTCTCTAATAAAAACAGATTCCTCCTGGGAGCCTTTATCTTCTACTTTTCTTGCTTCTAATAATTCTCTTATTTCGAACAAAAGAGTATAGTTAGGCAAAATAAAGACAGTTTCATTTTCCCCCATATTTTCAATAATCCTAGCTAGAGCTTTCTGAGGCTCCTTTTCAATATACAGTTTCGATTCTAATCCCGCATCTCCAAGACGAGATGCTAAGTCTTCCGCCCTAAGTCCGGAACAAACTATCTCCTCTATCCAGGCCACTTCTTCCCCTAATAATTCAAAGTTTACATCCTGCAACCAAGAAATATCCCGTCCATCTGCCCCTAGATCGTTAATCCCTATTAGAAGGCGAATCTTCTGCTCCTTCAAGGCTAGAATAGTCTGAATCACTTGGTTAAAACCTGTAGGATTTTTAACTAAAGTTAAAGTCACCCTACCTTCAGGTAAAATAAACCCCTCCATCCGGCCAGCTTGAGGTACAAATTTCTTCAGACCTTCCGCTATTTCTCGATCTTTATAACCTAAACGCTTGGCAGCTGTAAGTGCTGCTAATGCATTATAAAGATTATAATACCCCTGTAAAGGTATATAATACTCTTTTCTATCAATCATAAAGGTAATCCCCTCAAGGTTTGAACTCACTTCTGTGGCCAAAACTTGGGGCTGAGGACGCTCATACTCACATTTCAAGCAACCATATAGACCTAGCTGACCATAATGAAAAAGTGAATAGGAAAGTTCATCTCCACAATCTGGGCAATAGCATATCTCCCTGGATTCATTACTTTCAACTTTACTTTCTGGAGTTTTCTCAACACCATAGTATAGGGTATGCAATTTACCTAACCCAAATTGAGCAACCAAAGGATCATCAGCATTGAGGATAAAATGAGCATCTGGTGGAAGAGAATCTTGCACCAAATTGATAATAGTCTCTAAGCTTCCGTAGCGATCTAATTGATCGGGAAAAAAATTAGTGATAACCACTAG
>JAAZLD010000178.1 GCA_012799495.1 Desulfitobacterium sp.
GGTGGAGTTCGCAAGATTCCCAGTCCTAAAGAAGTTTTTAAGATGCAAAAGAAACTTCATGAACTGGAAAAAGATTACGAAGAATGGATACCACTCCTTATTGAACATGATGGATTTCGTCAGCGGGCTATTACTACGGGAGTTCTGAAAACCCAAAGTGCCTTAGACTTAGGAGTCACTGGCATTTCTGCCCGTGCTTCTGGGGTAAATCAAGATTGGCGGGCTTTACATGACCATCTTTTATATGGGGAACTTAAGGTAGAGCCTCAAGTGGAAAAAGAGGGAGATGTATGGGCCCGACTTATGGTAAGGGTCCGGGAGACAAGGGAGAGTTTTCGAATTCTAAAGGAACTCCTTGGAAAGCTAAGTGAAAGTTCTCAGGAAAAAGAAAAGTATTCTTCAAAAAAGAACCTCTTATCTCAAGAAGAATCCCTTTCTTTAGAGAAAAATACTCTTGTATCTGAAGTAGAGGGGATTCCTGTATTACTGGAAGAGTCCTCTTCATTAGAATCAGAACAAGTGCTCTCCTCCACAGAGGATAGAGTTCTTTTCCGCTTCTCTGCCAGTGATCACCCTTTTGCTTGGGGATGTGTAGAATCTCCTCGAGGAATGAATGTAATTTGGCTGATGCTTGATCAGGAAGGCAAGATTTATCGTTGCCGAATTCGATCAGGCCCTTATGCCAACTGGCCAGCTGTGCCTTTGGCTGTTCTAGGTAATATTGTTCCGGATTTTCCTTTGATAAATAAAAGTTTTAATTTATGTTATAGCTGTTGTGATCGGTAAGGAAGGAGTGAGAAAATGTGGGACTTATTGAAACGAAGTTTAAAGATGGGTCGCTTAACGGAAAAACACAAGGAAGAAAATGCTCCTCACCTTCGTTCCTTCCAACAATCCTGGCATATTCGCCATTTAGATTGCGGTTCGTGTAATGGATGCGATTGGGAAATGAACGCTCTCTTAAACCCAGTCTATGATTTGCAGCGGTTTGGCTTTGATTTTGTTGCATCTCCTCGCCATGGGGATATCCTCATGTGTACCGGACCAATGTCTACCCAATTAGTTCAAGCAGCTCACGAGACAGATGCAGGAATGCCTAAGCCCAAGGTGATTATCGCTGTTGGAGATTGCTCTATCGACGGAGGGGTATTCAAATCAGCCTATGGAGCCAAGGACGGAATCGAAGGAACCTTAAAAGTAGATGTAGAAATCCCCGGGTGTCCACCTTCTCCAGAGCAGATCCTTGATGTGCTCCTTCAGATGAAAAAAGAAGAATACGGATTTTAGGTTAGCTTGTACTATTTAGCCTCCTTCCTTCATAAATATCTCTTAGAAGGGAGGAGGCTTTTATGTTGGATAAACTAACTAAAAATATAGGGGAAGCCCTGGATTTTCCTCCAGATGTAGCGGGGAACGGGTCCCGTATCACAATTACTGGCCGGGAAGAAGTTCTAGTGGAGAATTATCTTGAAATTGTGGAGTTTTCCGAGGAAGAAATTCTTTTAAACACCATTGAGGGCTCCCTCAAAATTACTGGTGAAAACCTCGTCTTGAAAAGGGTTTTAGAATCGGAACTGAGAATTGAAGGCCGCTTTATTTCCCTTGGCTATGAGGGAGGAAGTGAGGGGAAATGATCAAAAGAATGGGTGAGTTTCTGCAAGGGCGAGTATATATTGTTGCTCGTGGTAGGGCCTTAGCACCCTTTATCAATGAATGCATTAGGGAAGGGATAGTCTTTTATAAGATGCAAAAGTCCCAAAATAGTTTGCGGGCTCAGATGAAAATAAAAGACTTTATCCGTTTACGGAGACCTGCCCGAGTTACTCGTACTCGGATAAGAATTGTTGCAAAATATGGTTTCCCTTTTATTTTAGCAAGGTGGTGGAGGCGGAAATCTCTTATTGGAGGAATCACTGCTGTCCTTATAGCATTAGTTTTACTATCTCAAATGACTCTCTCTATTTCTGTGTCTGGTAATAATAACATTTCCAAAGAGGAGATCTTTGAAGCAGCTGAAAAACACGGCCTAAAGACATGGACCTGGCAAGATAAAGTGGATTTAAATGATGTAAGTAAAGCCTTAGTAGAAGAATTTCCTGATGTAGCTTGGGTAGGGATTTCCCGTAAAGGAACCCGAGTTGAGATTAGAATAGTTGAAAAAACTCGGCCCCAAGTCCCTGGTGAAGCAGGCAATTTAATAGCACATAAAGCTGGACTTGTAGATAAAGTTATGGTTATTCAAGGTACTTCTTTGGTACATGAAGGGGAAATAGTACGTCCCGGCCAAGTCTTGATACTAGCTCCAGAAATTATCGAAGATCCTGGGGCTATTACCAAGCCGGATGCCCAACAAAAGATAAAAGACTATATTCCTGAGACAAAGCCAGCAGCTAAAGGTTTTGTTAGAGGGCGGGTTTGGTATAGTGGAGAAGCCACAGTACCCCTTCAAGAAGAAATCATTAGAGAGACAGGTCAGGTCGCTACAGGTAGGGGTATAAAAATCAATTCACGAGTAATAATGGTAACAATACCAGAGTCGCCATATTCCCTCTCTCAGGAGGAAGTTGAGTCTAGCGGTTTAACCGTATGGAGGAATTGGCGTCTTCCTGTCGAATTAGTAACTGTTACCTATAAAGAACTACAGAAGGTACAGCTTGAACGAACTGAAGCAGAAGCTCGTCAAGCTGCTGAAGAACTGGCTCGCCAGGAAGCTTACCTGGATATCACCCCAGGAGCGGATATTATTCAAGAGCGAGTACGAGTTCTTCAAAGTGATGAAGGAGAACGAGTACGTCTCGAGGTGGAGACATACGAGGATTTAGCGGTATATCCGGATGGATAAAATAAGTCTAGATTTAAGCACCAGGGGGCGAAAATTTGTCAAAAGAGACCAGGGTATTTTTGCAAGATGCTTCAGAGTCCATGAACCTATTGGGACCTGAAGATATTCATTTGCGGATTTTGGAAGAACATATAAATGCCCGAATTGTAGTTCGAGGCGAAGAGATGATTATCACCGGTAATATAGAAGAAGTCGAAAAAATGGAAGCGGTGATAAAAGAACTATTGAGTATGGTTCGTAAAGGTCATCAGCTCACTCCCGGCGGGGTTAGTTATGTCCTATCACAGGTTAGCGAAGGGCAAGAAAAAGGGATGGCGGAAGCTTTAGCCAAAGTTATTGCTACCACTCATCGGGGTAGACCTATTAAAGCCAAAACTCTAGGTCAAGCAAAATACTTAGAGGCCTTAGCTAATCATTCCATTGTTTTTGGTATAGGACCGGCGGGAACAGGAAAAACCTACTTAGCTGTTGTTATGGCTGTGCAAGCTCTTAAGACGAAAGATGTTAACCGAATCGTCCTAACACGTCCAGCCGTAGAGGCGGGGGAAAAATTAGGTTTTTTACCTGGAGATCTCCAAGAAAAAGTAGATCCCTATTTACGTCCCCTCTATGATGCACTATATGACCTGTTGGGAACAGAAACCACTGAGCGTTATATTGAAAAAGGAACTATAGAAATAGCACCTCTCGCCTATATGCGGGGAAGGACCTTGGATGATTCCTTTATGATTCTCGATGAAGCTCAAAATACAACTCCCGAGCAAATGAAAATGTTTCTGACTCGCTTAGGGTATGGTTCTCATGCGGTAGTCACGGGGGATATTACACAAGTGGATCTACCTCGGGGTCATTATTCAGGCTTAATTGAAGTGCAAAACATCCTTAAAGGTATACCAGACATTTCCTTTCATTACTTTACCGCCGCCGATGTAGGACGCAATCCTCTTGTGCAAAAAATTATCCAGGCCTATGAAAAGGCTGAGGAATCACAAGGGCTGCGGAAATGAAAGGTGGATTCCTTTGAAACCAAAAGTGGATGCTAAAAAAATTATGGAAAAATTAAAACTAAACACCACCTGGCAGCAAATTTTAGCCTTAGTGGTGTCTTTTCTGCTGTTTACTATAATATTGTCCTCAGGGCTTTTCGTTTCAAAGCTTAATTTGGAATTAGGGGATCCTAGCCCTCAACTTGTGACAGCACCTTATGAAAAAAATATCGAGGACTATGAGAAATACTATGAGGATCAGGAAGCTGCCGCAGCGGCAGTGGAACCTGTCTATAATCCTGATGAGGAATATCTTGCTACAGTGGCCTCAGATCTAAGTAAGGCCTTTAACGCTTTAAAAACAGGCATTGCAAATGAAGGGAGTATAGATACACGTCTTAGGGAGCTCCGCAAAACTGCCCCCTTTGATGTTCTGGATCAAGAAACCCTCACTAGCCTTTTAGAATCTCCTTTGGAGCTTTTAGGTGAAAAAGAGCAGCGAGCTAATGAGATTATTCAAGGTGCTTTTCGCGATCCAGATTTAGGAGCAAAAACTCAGGATGAAATTCCTGCTTTGCGTCAGGTGATTAAAGAGCAGATCAAAGATGCTCCTTTCTCTGTTGAATTCGAAGTTTTTCTCAATGAATTTGTAGATTCTAGAATTGTTAATCCTACCTTAATTTTAGACGAGGCAGAGACGGAAAAATTACGTCAACAGGCCAGAGCAACTGTGAAGGTAGAGGTCCATAACTACAAGGCTGGTCAGAAAATAGTAGGCCCTGGGGAAATTGTTGATGAGAAGATCATGCAGGTTCTGGCAAACTATGGTTTAGTAGAGAGTCGTTCTCCTTGGCCTGCCACTGTTGGAATCGCTTTGATAGTACTTATGAGCATTTTTCTCCTGGTCTTTTATACTTATCAATACCGTAGAGATATTCCTAATGGTAAGAAAAAACTCACCCTTACAGGATTAGTATTGTTTTTGGTTTTAGCCTTAGGTAAAGCTGTGGTCTCACTGAGTTTAGGACCAGAATTGAATAATTTAGTAGGTATTCTTATACCTGTAGCCTGGGCTACTATGACCATTGGGATACTAGTGAATGTACAACTAGCTTATTTAACAGCAGCAATTCTAGCTGTCGTTACGGGAATATTAGTGGACCCCACCTTCACATCAGGTGTTGGCTGGCAGATTTTCCTCGTAGCTTTCTTTGGTGGATTTGTGGGAGTTTATAGTGTTTCCCTCTTAAGTCAGCGTTCTGATTTAGCACGGGCCGGTATTTATGTAGCTGCTGCTAATGTACTAACCATTAGTGGTATAGCTTTAGTTTCGGGAATGCCTTTAGGAACTTATTTGAAATGCTTAGGCCTTGGCCTGACAAATGGATTTTTCTCTTCTGTCTTAGCTATTGGTACTCTCCATTGGTTTGAGACAGGGTTCGGTATTACTTCTGCAGTTAGGCTATTAGAGCTATCCAACCCCAATCGGCCAATCCTCAAAAGATTATTGATGGAGGCCCCTGGGACTTATCATCACAGTATTTTAGTAGGAAACTTGGCAGAAGCAGCTGCTGAAGAAGTTCATGCTAATGCCATCTTGGTACGGGTAGGAGCACTTTATCATGATATAGGCAAATTAAAACGTCCTTACTTTTTTATCGAAAACCAGTTTGCTCAGGACAATCCTCATGATAAACTTGCTCCAACTTTAAGTGCACTGATTATTACTTCTCATATTAAAGATGGTATAGAGATGGCCAAGGAGGAAAAACTCCCTCAGGTTATTCAAGATATCATTGCCCAACACCATGGGGATAGTGTAGTAAGCTTTTTCTACCATAAAGCCATGGAAGATAATGCAGAAATACCTGAGGAGGCATTCCATTATGAAGGCCCCAGGCCTCAGACCAAAGAGGCAGCTTTAGTATTATTAGCAGATAGTGTAGAAGCTGCTGTAAGAGCTATGAAACAGCCTACTCCTGGTAGGATTGAGGGGCTTGTGCGAAAAATTATTAAGGACAAGCTTTATGATGATCAATTAAGTCAATGTAACTTGACTTTCCAGGACTTAGATAAAATTGCTACTGCTTTTGTCCGGATTCTCACCGGTATTTACCATACCCGTGTGGAATATCCTGATATGCCTAATAAGCAAGGACAGGAAGGAAAGACAGAATCTTCCGCTCCCCAAGATAAAGGGGATGACTCCAAGCAGAAAACCGAAAAATCTCAAGAATCTCAGGAGTCGAAAGGGTCTCAGGAAACTAAGGAGTTAAAGGACTCTGAAGACTTAAAGGAGTCTAAGGGAACTAAGGAAACACAGGACTCGGAGGAATCCAGGGGGTCTAAGGAATCTCAGAAACCTAAGGAGCCTAAGGTGTCGAAAGAATCACAGGACTCCAAAGAAGCAAAAAAAACCTGAGGAACCTAAAAAATGAAGAAATTGGGAAAATAATGGAGTCCCTGCAAAAGGCTTAATTGGTATAATTAAACACAAAAGCTTAAAGGTTATAGATAGTAAAACTTTAATAGAAATTATGGCTCGTAATGAAGTGACAGGATCCCATTGGATTCTGTCCTTCCTATATGGAAGGGGGAAGGAGCCTTAGGCTCGCGATTATGTATTTAGATATTAATTGGGAAGAAGAATCCATTCCAGAAGAAGAGCGTGATGAGCTAAGGGATTTACTTAAGAAAGGGATCAGTACTACTCTTCAACATCTAGGAGGACCGGAAGAAGCTGAGGTTAGCTTGACTTTAGTAGATGACTCCAGAATCCATCAACTAAATAAAGAATACCGGGGAGTAGACTCCCCAACGGATGTTCTTTCTTTTGCCCTTCAGGAAGAAATAGAAGATGAACCGGAGATCTTAGACTATGAAGATGATCTTTTAGGGGATATCGTTATTTCTGTGGAGCGAGCAAGGGCTCAGGCTTTGGAATATGAACATTCCTTTGAGCGGGAATTAGTTTATTTAGCTGTTCACGGTACACTACATTTGTTAGGATATGACCATTTAGAAGATGAAGAAAAAGCCGAAATGCGAGAATTAGAAGAAGCAGTGATGGAGAAAATCGGCTTACCTCGGGTTTAGTTAATTGGAAAAAGATATTCAAAAAAATTGTTTGCTAAGGTTGTATGAATAGTTCATATTAAGATAGTTATTGCAACTAGTTAGGGATTAAAATATGAAAGTCAGGGCTCGAACTTTGACAAGGATCTGAATATACTCTGAAGAGAGTTGGTTTAAATGGCTGGCAAACCTCAAAAACACCCTTGGTGGTATAGCTTTAAATGGGCATTTAGAGGTGCATTCTATACCTTCAAAACCCAAAAACATATGAAATTTCATTTAGTGGCCGCAATCCTAGTAATTCTTGCTGCCTTTATCTTAGAGGTAGAACCTTGGCAATGGGCAGTCCTCTTCCTTACTATTGGAAGTGTAATAACAGCTGAAGCCTTCAATACAGCTATCGAATTAGTGTTAGACTTGACCCATCCCCAATATCACCCCTTAGCGGGCCTAGCCAAGGATGTAGCCGAAGGAGCAGTACTACTCTCCTCCATAATTGCAGTCATCATAGGAGTAATAATCTTCGGCCCCTACCTATTGCGTGCCACGGGGACAGGTTAAACGGCACGGTGTGCCACGGGGACAGGTCAAATGGCACACGTGCCACGGGGACAGGTGAAATGGCCCAGTCCTCCACGAGGACAGGTGTGACACAGGGACAGGTCAAATGGCCCAGTCCTCTACGAGGACAGGTACAGTGAGTGGCACAAACGGGCCCTATTATGGATATTGCTACTAGGATAAGTAAAAGGCATACTAATATATGCCGTAAAGCCCCAATGGATAGTTGAGGGGCTGCCTAGCTTAACTTGTATTAGCCTCTTACAGATAAACAAAATAGAGGAGGGGAAAAATGCATTGGGAAAAGAAGCTAAAGATACCAATAAAGAATCTATTATAGAAAAAGAACTTTTGGACCGAGAGAATATTTTCTCCACACAAATTAATGAATTGATAAATCAAGCCCAAGAAGCTTATAAAAAGGCCTATGCCCCATATTCCCAATACCAAGTGGGAGCGGCTGTTTTATGGGAATCGGGTCAGATAGTAGCAGGTTGTAATGTAGAAAACGCTAGCTATGGTCTAACTAGCTGTGCTGAACGAAATTCTATCTTTCAAGGGGTCTTTTTAGGAGAGCGCAAGATTAAAGCTATAGCTATTGCGGTACCTACTGATGCATTTCCCTCACCTTGTGGAGCCTGCAGACAAGTTATTCGGGAATTTGCCCAAGACTGTTTGGTTATTCTAGTTAACGGTAAGGGTCAGAAAAAAACAACTAGCCTAAAGGAGCTCCTTCCCGAGTCTTTTGGACCAGAGTTTTTGTAGGTGGTTTTTGTAGGATATTGATTAGCTTGTTATTTCTAAACCATTCGGATTTTAAGGAGATTTTAATAGCACGTATTTCCGAAATCCATCGAAAAAACTACTCATAGAAGTCAAATTGTGTCAGGATAAATAGATTCAGAATTTCCTAGGTATAAAACAGACTGGTAAATTTACTTAAGGAAGTGAAGTGTATGGAAGAAAATAAGAGCTTTCGCTCAGGGTTTGTAACAGTCATTGGCAGACCCAATGCTGGCAAATCCACTTTATTAAACCACTTACTAGGACAAAAGATCCTCATCATGTCAGATAAACCCCAAACTACCCGAAATAAAATCCACTGTATTCTCACGGAAGAGCGAGGACAGGTTATTTTCCTGGATACTCCTGGGGTCCATAAGCCCAAACATAAATTAGGAGAATATATGGTAGGCACCGCTTTGGAATCAATCCGTGATGTGGATATTATTCTTTATATGGTAGATGCCACGACTGAGTATGGCACTGGTGAGGAATATATAATCGAGAACCTCAAACAAACAAAAACCCCCTGTATTTTGCTCTTGAATAAAATAGATTTATTGGAAAAAGATAAATTATTAGAGATGATAAAAGACTACTCTGCCCGTCATAACTTTTTAGCTATTATCCCCATCTCTGCCAAAACGGGAGAGAATACTGATGCCCTTCTCGACGTTATTTTCAAGGAACTTTCGGAAGGACCGATGTATTATCCTGAAGATCATGTAACAGATCAGCCGGAAAGGTTTATTATGGCTGAACTGATTAGAGAAAAGGTTTTGCACTTAACTCGGGATGAAGTCCCTCACTCAATTGCTGTCGTGGTAGAAAGGGTGGAAGAAAAGAAAACCCTCGTAAAAGTTAATGGCGTAATTATTGTGGAACGTGATTCCCAAAAGGGTATCATTATCGGCCAAAAAGGACAGCGCCTTAAGGAAATCGGTCGCCTAGCTCGGGAAGATATTGAAAACTTGTTAGGCAGTAAAGTATTCTTGGAATTGTTCGTTAAGGTGGAAAAAGACTGGCGTAATAAAGGAAGAAGTCTACGAGAATTTGGCTATTCAGGTGAAAACTAATCATAATCTCATTATTTATAAAAGAGCTTTGGATAAGTTTTTGTATTTAGGGATATCCCTCTGAATAGTCCCTTTGAAAGGATGAGAAAAGTGAAGCTAGCCCAAAAGATTGATCATACTCTTTTAAAGGCCGACGCCACTGAAAGAGAAATTGTGAATTTATGTCACGAAGCTAAGGAGCATAGATTCGCTACCGTTTGTATCAACTCCGCCTATCTTTGTACTGCTGCAAAACTTCTTCATGGAAGTAATGTAGGAGTGGCTACCGTAATCGGCTTTCCCTTAGGAGCTACCATAACGGAAATTAAAATCCAAGAGGTTTTTGCCGCCAAGGCCCATGGAGCCCGGGAAGTTGATGTGGTGATGAATATAGGCTGGGCTAAATCTGGTAATTGGGAAGCTGTAAGAAAAGATATTTCTCGAGTAGTTGAGGCGGCTAAATGCTGCGGTGTGATTGTTAAGATTATTATCGAAACAGCTTTATTGAATGAGGAAGAAAAGCAGAAGGCTGCTGAGATTGTCAAAGATTCAGGGGCAGATTATATCAAAACCTCTACTGGTTTTGCTGGCGGTGGTGCCACAGTGGAAGATGTGGCTAAGCTAAAAAAATGGGTCGGAGGAAATGTCAAAGTAAAAGCCTCCGGAGGTATTCGTACTAAAGAATTTGCCTTAGAACTTATTGCAGCAGGAGCTGATCGTATAGGCACAAGCTCAGGGATTGAAATAATCAAAGACTAGTGGTAAGCAAATAAAATCAAGAGAACACACTAGAAGTTATAAAGAAGTTAGCTGCGCTAAGGTTACTGAAAAGGAAACAGAACCTAGTCAATACAAAGAAGTAGAATATAGAAGTAGAATAAATAGAAGTAGAATAGATAGAAGTTTTTGAGAAAGACTAAGAGGTGAGGATGTGGGAGTTTACCACGCCGATGCTATAGTGATTCGTAGCCGGAAGTTTGGGGAATCAGATAATATACTGACCCTCTTTTCCCGAGAGGTAGGGAAAATAAATGCTGTAGCAAAAGGAGTCCGCAAACCCAAAAGCCGCCAAAGAGGGGGAGCACAACTATTTACCTATGGTCAGTATCTAATCCATAAAGGGAGAAATCTTCATACTATAAACCAAGCAAGCCCGAAAGAGAGCTTTTCTCATTTGTGGACAGATTTAGACAAGACCATGGCAGCTACAGCTTCTGCTGAACTTCTCGATCTAGCTACGATTCCCGGCCAACCTCATCCAGAACTTTTTACCCTTACTTTCTCTGCCTTTTTTCTTTTGGCTGAGGAGGAACCAGCTTTAGTCCAGTGTGCTTATGCCCTGAAACTAATGACTTATTTAGGGTACCGCCCCCTTTTTAAGGAATGTACGGAATGTGGGGCAAAAGTTCAGGGGGAACGTTTGCTTTTTAGCCCTGAGCTAGGTGGGGTGGTCTGTGGACAATGTCAACTCCAAAGAAAAAGTCCAATACAGGGGCAAAGAATTAGCGGAGGAAGCTTAGGACTGATGAACCAGCTTCTCCAGGGTGATTTAAAAAAACTAGGTCGCATCCGTTGGAATCAGTGGATGAAAAATGAAATCCTGGATACTATACAGAAATACTGTGAAATAACCCTTGATAAAAGGCTTAAATCTTGGAGAATGGGGAGCCGCTTGGTGAACGTGGGACAAAATCCAGGCGGAAAGGATGAGCAAGATAATGAGCCCAGAGAAGTGGACGGAACTTGAAAAAATCGATACTTTACGGACAAGGTTTGATTTAACCTATGAAGAAGCCCAGCGTATCTTGGCAAGAGCCAATGGTGATCTAATTCAGGCTCTATCCGATTATGAAAAAGAAAAACTAATCGAAGATGGTCTAGTAGGTCAATTTTGGCAGGATAGCAAAGGCAGATTGAACCGTTTTTGTCAGACCCAAGTGAAACTGAAAAGAAGGGACAAAACCATCCTAAGTGTGAATGCCCCTTTAGGCTTAGCATTAGCCTATGGAATTTGGCGTCGCCCGAACTTAAGAGTTTTGGCATTAGTAGGGGCTACAGCAGCGGCCTTTAGAGATTATAAATTGGAGATAGAATCTATTATGGATGATGAAGATTTTTACCCCTATGGTTACACTCCAAACCCTATGTATTATGATGAGGTAACTACGGAATTAAATTAAAAGAATTTACCGTTTAATTGACAATAGGATAAAAGAGGAATATAATAATTCCAAATTGAATTGCTATGTACGATGATGAGAAGAAGACTCGTTAATGCCTTATAGAGAGCTTGGGATGGTGGAAGCCAAGCAGGATAAGCGAGTTGGGGCAACTCAGAGTACTTTCGAAGAAAGGGGATCCTGGGTAAAACTTTAAGTAACCTCAAGGATCAAGCAGGGTGGAACCGCGGGAGCAATCTCTCGTCCCTGTAGCATAAGCTACGGGAGACGAGAGTTTTTTAATTAATTTCTATGAAGTTCATTTCTTATATATCCAATATCCCATATCCCATATCCCATATCCCATATCCCATAACCCATATCCCTTATCCCGTATCTATCGTATATCTCATATTTATAGTACTTCTTATTTCATGCTTTTACGCGTTCTAATACCCTTTAACTCTTACTTTAGATTTTTAGAACTATGAATTACCACATTGCTAGGAGGTAAATTGATGAAATTTCAGGACATAATCCTTACCCTCAATAAGTTTTGGGGAGAACAAGGATGTATCATTGCCCAGCCCTATGATATGGAAACAGGGGCCGGCACTAATAACCCAGCTACATTTTTACGGGCTTTAGGCCCTGAACCTTGGAAAGTGGCTTATGTAGAGCCCTCACGGCGTCCCACTGACGGTCGCTATGGGGAAAACCCCAATCGTTTGCAGCACTACTTCCAATACCAAGTGATTATTAAGCCCTCTCCGGATAATATCCAAGAATTATATTTACAGAGTTTAGAGGCCTTAGGGATCAATCCCAAAGAACACGATATTCGCTTTGTGGAGGACAACTGGGAGTCCCCTACTCTCGGTGCTTGGGGGTTAGGTTGGGAAGTTTGGCTTGATGGTATGGAAGTCACCCAATTTACTTATTTCCAACAATGTGGCGGAATTGACTGTAAGCCTGTTTGTGCAGAGATCACCTATGGCTTAGAGCGGTTAGCTATGTATATTCAAAATAAAGATAGTGTTTATGATATCGAATATGTTGGAGATATCACTTATGGGGATATTTATCACCAAAATGAAATCGACTACTCTCATTACAATTTTGAAGAAGCAGATGTTCCAAGTCTCCAGACCTGGTTTGATATGTATGAAAAAGAGGCCATTCGAGTTGTAGAAAAAGGTCTAGTCATGCCTGCCTATGATTATGTCCTAAAATGCTCTCATACTTTTAATCTTTTAGACGCTCGAGGAGCAATTAGCGTTACAGAACGGACCGGTTATATTGCCCGAGTGCGCAATTTGGCTCGCCTCTGTGCTCAAGCTTATGTGGAGCAACGGGAAAAGTTAGGTTTCCCCTTGCTGAAAAAGCAAGCTGGAAAGGAGGAGGCGTAAAATGGCTAAGGATTTTTTACTAGAAATCGGCTTGGAAGAGATTCCTGCTAAGTTTGCCCCGGGGGTACTTACCCAACTGCGGGAACTTGCGGAAAAACATCTTAAAGAACTGCGCCTAGATTATGAAAGTATCAAAGTTTATACATCACCACGGCGTTTTGCTTTACTTATTATTGGTTTAGAGGAAAAGCAAAAAGATATAGCTACAGAAGTTAAAGGTCCGGCTAAAAAGGCCGCTTATGACCAAGAGGGCAATCTTACAAAAGCAGCCCAAGGTTTTGCCCGGAGCCAAGGGGTAGATCCGGAAGATCTTTTTGTCCAAGATTTTA